>JAUVLE010000320.1 GCA_030595905.1 Candidatus Cloacimonadota bacterium
ATATATCGACATAGATGAATTAAATATTTTTCTTTTGTAATGATTTTATGCTGTAATTTTCCCTGAAAAAGTTGTCCTTTCCGATTATATTTTTTATTGAAATTTTGCACATAAAAAGAAAATAAATTATTAAAGATTTTATTTATCGGTTTATCACTGTCTTGTCTCATCAGAAAATGAAAATGATTCGGCATTAAACAATAAGCAAAAACTGATGCAGGATATTCTTTAAGAACTTTTTTTAATTTTGTTAAAAGTGTAATATAATCGTCATTATGTTTGAATAATTTTTCGCTTCCAATAACTCTATTATAAAAATGAAAGTAATTATTTACTTGAAACAATTCTTGTTTACATCTCATTTCTCCTCCTATTAAAACTTGATTTAAGCCGAAGGTCTTGAATTAAGTTCGCATACATTTCTTATTATCATTTGATTTCGTTTCATTCCTTGGTCTTGTGTGAACCTTTTAAAACTTAAATCAAGCACGATTGAAAGTCGAACTTAATTCAAGTTTTACAATCCTTTCCTGATATCAATCACAGAACCGTCTTCAAGGTTTTCCACGCCTTCGATCACCAACTTTTCATCGATCTTTATTCCGCTGGTTATGATCACATTTTCACCTACTTTCTCGCCGAGAGTCACTTTCCTTCGTTCTGCTTTATTTTCTTCAGTTATCACAAATGCAAAATAATCGTCATATTCTTGAATGATATTATTCATCGAAGTGAATATAACATTTTTAAATACTTTACTCTGAATACTTGCTTCGATCACCAGTCCCGGAAGTAATTTTCTTTTCGGATTATCGATTTCGATCTCGATTGGATACGATGCCGAATTATTAACAGGTTTGATCCCGATGCCCGTGATCTTCCCATAAAAAATATCTTCTTTCCCGTCATTGGAAATCGTTACCTGCTGATCTTTTTTCATTTTTTGAATTTCCTTTTCGCCCACTCCGGTTTTAATTATCATTTTCTTGGAATCAACGATACTACAAACCGGTTGTCCAAAAGAAATTGTCTGTCCGATCTCGATAGGAATATCCGTAATAAATCCGGAAACAGGAGCAATAAAACGCGAATTATCATAAGCTTTTTGTGCTTTTTCCAGACCTGCCTGTGCACCGTTCAAACCTGCAAGAGCATTTTTAAAAGTACTTTTACTTTGTGAATATTCCACCTGCGAAATGCTGTTTTTCTTAAACAGATTTTCGGAAGCCTGCATTTGCAATTCAGCAGCTTCATAAGATGCTTCTGCCGCCAGAACCGATGCTTCGGACTGTTTTAACTGGATTTCATAATCTTTATTATCTATCCTGCCGATTTCCTCACCTTTCGCTACCCGGTCACCAAGATGCTTTTTAATTTCGATAATCTTTCCACTGGTTTCAGCGGTCATCACTATATCTGTCCAGCCTTCTAATTTGCCTGTTACTTTTATAAACTGCTGCAGGTTTTTAGGCTGTACTTTTTCCACCATAACGGGAATATTCTTTTCAATATTATTTTTTCCTTTGGGGGAAAGTTCCGGTTTTTCTTCAGATTCTTTCCCGCAACCGAATAATATTGAGAACACAATTAAGGTTATCAGTAAATATTTTATTTTCATTTTTACTCCTTGTCACGCCGTAGTTTTAACGTAGGCGGACGATTTTATTATTTTTTCTACCTTGAAAAAGTTTATAAGTATTTTTCTTCTTGCTAAACTTTTTCAATGGTTTTCCAACATCTCGCAACCAACCATTGAAAAGGTTCATTTGAAAGAATTCCTCTGTTGGTAAACCATTTTCAAGGTTATTTTTTCCATAGATATCATCTTAATAATTCCAAAAATTCGCATTCTTCTTCCATTCCCAAAAGCAGCATTAATTTAGATTTAACTTTTATGAATGAGAATAAACTTTGAATATTGGAAATTCTTGCACCTTTCAGCATTACTTCCGAATCGAGCATTTCGGTTGTTGAAACCATTCCGTTCTTGAATCTTTCTTCCATTTGAGAATGTAATTTGGTTGTAAAATTCAAAGTAAGTTCGGAAGCTTTCACCTGCTTTGCAGAACTTATCAGATTCAAAACAGAGCTTTCCAGATCAAGTTTAATACCACTTTCTGCGGATTTATATTCCTCATCAGTTTTTCTTTTTTCATATTTCGCTTTTTTATAATCAGCAAAATTATCCGCAATTGGGAAAATAGGAATAGAAGCCGTTAATGCTAATTGTTTAGAATCTTCATATCCAAAATCCGATTCACTTTGAATATCATTCCAGGATTTGCTCCAGGTCTGACTGTAATTCAAATTCAAGGTCGG
>JAUVLE010000136.1 GCA_030595905.1 Candidatus Cloacimonadota bacterium
GTATGAGATATCATTCATGGATCCCGTATTCTCAAAAACGATAAGTCAAAAGATAAAACGCGGCAAAGTGGATGTTTACACCAACCTTGTAAGTAAGAAACCACCGCTTCTGGAACTGAATGCGGAAACTTTGAAAACATACTGGGATCTGTATTCCCGGGCGAAAGAAGTATTGAAGACCGATGCCAATCTTCCTTTTGCCAAAGTATTATCGGAAAATGATGTTATCGCTATAAAAAAAGATGATCTCGAGAGCGTAGATTTTATCGAGCTCGTTCGCAGTGTGCTGGAAAAGGCTTTGGATGAACACCAGAAGATGGCGCAGAATGAAGGAACATCCATGCTTGAATTTCTGAAATCTTCACTTAAGATCATGAAAAGATCGATCGATAATTTAC
Source organism: Candidatus Cloacimonadota bacterium (assembly GCA_030595905.1). GTDB lineage: Bacteria > Cloacimonadota > Cloacimonadia > Cloacimonadales > TCS61 > JACNIV01. The sequence goes on from JAUVLE010000136.1 coordinate 399, forward strand.
AAAATACTTTTCCAAAATATAAGGAAAAAATTCATAATAAATTAAAAACAAACGTGGAAACCCTTCTCAAGAATAAACTGGAAGGTGACGATCATAAAAGGTTTCTGCAGGAAACGGCTCTTTACATCGAGAAAGCAGACGTAAATGAAGAGATCGTGCGTTTCGAGCATCATCTGGAAAAATTCAAAAATAAGCTTAATACAGATGGCGAAGCCGGTAAAAGTCTTAATTTCATTTTACAGGAAATGCTGCGAGAGATCAATACGATCGGCTCTAAGTTTACTTCTACCGCTGCTTTTGATGATGTTCTAACCATTAAAGAAGAAATAGAGAAATGCCGGGAGCTTGTACAAAATGTCGAATAGCGAACCAAAATTGAGATGGACCTCTCACCCACTCAAAGATTACCCGCTTACATCCTTTATATTGATCGTTTTTATTATCGTTCTTTCAGCCATCTTATGGCAAATTGCTGTGGTAAGCTGGGATATGCCTTTGTTCTTTTACCTGGGAATGGGAATATTCTTTTTCAGTCTTATAACTTATTTCATTCCTACCAGTTATGAATTTTATGAAGATAAAATTGTAATCTATTATTTCTTCATCCGCATTGAAAGAGTGTATTCGGATTTCGGTTGTTTTTATATTGATAAGAAAGGTGTGATGCTCAGCACATTCAAAACACATCGCCGTCTGGATTCTTTCCGCGGTCAGTCTATAAGATTTTCCAAAACACGAGCGGAAAAAGATGAACTTATCAAGCTGTTAAAAGATAAAATAGGCAATCAAGATTAATGTTCGATAAAAGCTTAGCACACAAAGTTAAGAAATATCTTGAAGATAACAAAGATAAAAGACTAAAGATAAAAGACATAGCAAAAGAAATCCATCTTAAAAAACACAAACATAAAGACCTTGTCGATACTCTTTTCAAACTGGTTCGAGATGAAGTGATACATATTAAGAACCGCAAGTACTCTGCGATTCGGATCAAAACTGCTAAATACATTCAAGGCACATTCGATGCTACTTCTCTGGCAAGGAACAGATCATTTGCCTTTGTTTTAGGCAGGGAAGAAGACATCTACATATCCAGCGAAGACACTCTGAACGCTTATCACGGCGATATTGTGGAAGTTGAATTAAAGTATTCCCGCAATCATAAAAGATATGGAATTATCATCAGGATCGTAGAGCGAAAACACGACTCTTTTGTAGGCACAGTGCAGGAATACAAAGGCAAGTATTATCTACAGCCAGATAATTCCAAGATCCACACAGAGCTGCTTATAAACGAACTTTCCAATGCCAAACCCGGTGAGAAGGTGGTTCTGAAGATATTGAACTGGGGAAACAAAGAATTTCAGCGTCTTCCTGTAGGAAATATTATCGAAGTGCTGGGCAAAGCAGGCGATCCTGAAGTGGAAATACTCAGTATCATTAAGCAGTACGAACTTCCGCTTACCTTCCCAGATGATGTATTATCCGAATTAAAATATCTACCAGATGAAATAACGGATGATGAGATCGCTCGAAGAAAAGATTTCAGGAATATTATCACATTCACTATCGATCCCGCGTCTGCAAAGGATTTCGACGATGCAATTTCGCTTGTGAGTTCAGAGCAGGGATGCGACCTTTATGTCCACATCGCTGATGTTGCTCATTATGTTCAAACCAAAAGCAAACTTTTTTCCGAAGCTGTAAATCGCGGGAACAGCTATTATTTTCCCAAGAAAGTTATCCCGATGCTGCCGGAAAAGATTTCAAATAAGATATGCAGTCTCAGACCATTCGAAGATAAGCTCACAGTAACGGTTCAGACAAGATTTGATAATGAATACAAGATACTTTTTCAGGAAGTATATGAAAGTGTGATAAGATCGGATGCTCGTTTTTCTTATGAAGAAATAGACAATGTTTTTGAAGGTGAAGATAATAATATTGAAAAGGAACTGAAGAATGTGCTTCAGAAAATGCGCAAACTCTCCTCTGCCCTGCTTCAACAACGACTCGAAAAAGGATACCTGATACTCAACATTCCGGAAACCGAATTTATCTTTGATGAATGTGGTCATATAACCGATCTGCAGCGCAGCCGGCAAACGGAATCTCATAAGTTGATCGAGAACTTTATGCTGATTGCAAATGAATTTGTAGCAAAGCAGCTTTCAAAACAAAAAACAATTTACCGCATACATGAAAAACCTGACGAAAAAAAAATATATGAATTAAGAGATGTGGTTAGTAAGTATCAGATAGAATTTAAGATAGAGAACAATCTTAATAAAACTCTTCAAATACTTTTAGGGTCTATGCCGGATGAAGATCATCATCGCGTTTTCGATAAAATGATACTTAGAAACATGAAAAGAGCAAAATACTCCGTAGATAATTACGGTCATTTCGGTCTGGCAATGCAGGATTACACTCACTTTACTTCACCCATAAGAAGGCTTTGTGATCTTACTGTCCATCACCAGATAAAATCGAAGATAAATTCTTCTTCCATACATTTTTCACCTCAGAAATTATTCGATCTTGCCGGTATTGCTACTGAAAAAGAAATGCTTGCCGATGAAGCCGAACACGAAGTGAACCTGAAGAATAAGATCATTTTCATGAAAAAGAAATTAGGAGAAGAATATTCCGGGATAATCGTGGGTGTAAGACCATCAAAGATGATCATCGAATTGGACAGGTACCCGATCACGGGAATTGTGAGTATATCCACACTGAAAGATGATTATTATGAATTCTATGAACATAATTTATGCTTCATTGGAAGAAAAACAGGAAAAATTTATAAGTTGACAGATAAAGTAAAAATACTTGTTAGTAAAATAGTTGATGATATTTATTTTCAAATTATCAGTTAAAATCCTGTTATCATGCTTGTTTTAGTTTTAATAGCAGGTCTGTCTAAAATTTAGAAAGAGAGTATAGAGATGATAATTTACAGGTTTTTTTCTACTTTAATATTTTTTATTTTATTACCATATCTTTTTTTTCATTTCAAGGGAAAAGAACGAAAACAGAGATTCGGAAAAATAAAGATCAATTTCAATAAATGCATTTGGATACATGCAGCTTCTGTGGGCGAAGTTAATGCTGTAAAATCGATAATTATGGAGCTTCTCAGCAAATATCCAAAAAGAGAATTTGTTCTTTCTACCATGACCTCCACAGGACAGAAGATAGCAAAAAAGATAAGTCCGAAGTTAACAACATTCTTTTTTCCACTGGATGTAGGCTTTACAATGAGACGGTTATTCAAACGCATTAATCCTGAATTGATAATTCTTGTTGAAACAGAATTCTGGCCCAACATGCTGCATATCGCCGGGGAAAAAAATATTCCTGTCATTATCATTAATGGAAGAATATCAGATAGATCTTATAGGGGATACAGAATTTCAAGATTTTTCTGGAAATCGTTATGGAAATCTGTGGTTTGTGTGAATGCTCAGTCGGAAAAGGATGCCGGGAGATTCATGAAATTACAATTCAGAAATGTACAAAACACTCATAATTTAAAATTCAATATAAAATATCCCGATTATGAAAAAGACAAACTCCGTAAAGAATTAGGCTATCCTGAGGACGATTTTATTCTTGTATGGGGCAGCAGTCGTCCCGGTGAGGAAAAGCTGCTTAGATCGATCTTTTCGATTATTGATAAGGATATTCCTAACCTGAAAGTCATCGTTGCTCCCCGTCATTTACATCGTCTTACAGAAATCAGGGAAATATTCAAAGGATACGATTACCGTCTTTATTCCGAATTAAAGATACCAGGTAAATTTCTTATTGTAGATGAAATGGGAATACTTAATATATTTTATGCTCTTTCCGATATTTCGATAGTTGGCGGCAGTTTTTTTGATTTTGGTGGTCATAATCCTCTGGAACCCGCACATTATGGTGTTCCGATCATTATGGGAAAATATTATCATTCCTGCCATGATTCTGTTGAGCGCTTAAAAGATAATAATGGGATCATCATTTCCGACAGGAAAAAATTGCAGAAGCACATTCTGAAAATAGCAAAAGATAGTAAATTGGCAGAACAACTTGGTAAGAATGCAAAACGGACATTAAGACTTAATGCTGACAGTATGAAGAAAAACCTGGCGATCCTGGAGAATTATATAAAGTAAAACAAACACTATTATTTGTTTAAAAGTAATTGTGTTACTTTAGAAGAATAATGAAAAAAGTTTTAATAATTATTTTATTTTTTACAATATCAGGCTCTTTATTAAGTGATGTTTCATCAAATTTCTGGTTCCCCAAAATAGGAAAATTCTCAGGTCATACCGAAGCATCGATTGGTTTCCATTTCTGGAACGATCATCTTTATATTCGTAACCTCCAAATTCGCACATATTCCTATGTTTACCCGGGAATCCGCATTAACAGCGTGATTCGTTCAAACATAAAAGAAAATCTCATCGAAATGTATCGGGATTCCGAAACGATCTATGAAAAGATCGAACCCAACTTTGATGAGCTTTATCTGGAATTTCTTGGCTTTCATTACAGCAGGTACGGCAAAATAAGCGGAAGTTTAAGGATCGGTAAGATCAGATATTTACGTTTTCCCTATTATGATAATATTGCAAAGCTCGATCAGGTAGCCGGATTGACCGATATGCGAGGCGGTGATATGAGTGGATATTACGGTGAACTTTTATGTCTGGAATATCTTTCCGAAATTGGATTAGGCTGTCATTCTACACTGATTCACTGGGATTTATATGAACGTACAGGTTTTGACTTCATAGAAAGTTATTTATTCTTCAAAAGAGAATTTGGAATAATGGAATTTGAAATAAGAGCAGGTTATCTTCAAACCAGAGAAGAGCCAGTAGGAATATCTGATTTTGGCTATAGCATTTATCTTGGAGGTTTATGGGAAGGATACAGGGCGGGTATTTATTTTGAAAACATCGATAATGAAATATATACAGGTTTCAGTATTTCATTTGCACCTTCCAGGGTTACCGAAATTATGGGAAAAGTTAAATTGGATTATACACGCGCAGATGAAGGATTTTCGATGCAGATACCTTTTTTCAAAAAGGAATTTGGAAGTTTAAAAAAGGATATTCCGGAAAATTCCGAACTTATTGGAACGATCATAACAGAGAGAGTTATCACCTTCTGGAGAGCTGGAATGATGCGGAATTTCTATGAACATATTATTTCCAAAAATGGTGATACGGATTCAAATGACCTGATCGTGAGGATAAACGAAAAACCTGTAAGATTAGATATCGAATCGATCGTTAGTCCATATCATGAATTTAACAGCTTTCAGGATTTTATTAATTGGAATTCGAAAGGTTATAGACTGGGACAGTATAGTCAGAATGTTATTTATGAATTTTATAGAGCAGCTAATTCAGATTAATAAAACACAGCTTTTTTGCATAACTGCTTGAAGAAAATAAAAAAAGACTTTACAGTTCAACTCCAATAGTTTGAAAAGAATTCTTGAAATATTGGAAAATGTTTGAAGTAGTGTTTAGTTATTGTTATAAGTGTTGATCACCACGATTAAAATCATTGTATGATCAAAAAGAAATCCATGAATTCATTCGTGGGAAAATAAACGAAAAAGGGGAAAAATAGAAAAATGAAAGAAGCTAAATATTATAAGAAATTACCAAACCGGAAAGTTCAATGTGAACTGTGTCCCCATTTTTGTATTATCACACCAGGTAATGCAGGGAAATGCCGTGCAAGAAAAAACATCGATGGAGTTCTTTATGCAGCTAATTATGCCAAAACCATAACCATCAGCTTTGACCCGATGGAGAAGAAACCACTATATCATTTTTATCCCGGACAGAATATAATCTCTATCGGACCGAATTCATGCAATTTTTCCTGTGATTTCTGTCAGAATTACAATTCGAGTCAGCAAATTGTTCCGACTCATGAAATAACTCCCGAAATGCTTCTGGAAATATGCAAAGACCATCTTTCTAAATTCGTAGCATTCACATACACAGAACCCATAACCTGGTTTGAATTTGTGCTCGATGCTTCCAAATTGCTCAAAGAGAATGGAATTAAAACCGTAATGGTTACGAACGGGTTTATCAATCCTGAGCCGCTGAAAGAGCTTCTCCCCTGCATCGATGCGATGAACATAGACCTGAAAGCGATAGATGATGAGTTTTATCAACGATTGTGCAGTGGAAGATTGCAACCTGTTCTAGACACGATTGAAACCGCATCCAAAAGCTGCCACGTTGAGATTACAAATCTTGTAATAACAGGTGAAAACGACTCGAATGAAAATATCCGGAAATTAGTTGATTTTGTTGAGAAAATAAACCCTGAAATTCCGTTACACTTTTCGAGATATTTCCCTGTATATAAAATGGCAAATCCGCCTACCTCTATTTCTACTTTGGAAAAAGCTAAAGAGGTCGCTCAAAAGCAGCTTAAATATGTTTATCTCGGTAATGTAATGACAGAAAAAGATACACGATGCCCGAAGTGTGACAGATTGCTTGTTCACCGTGCCTACTCGACGACTATCGATATTCTTGATGGAAAATGCCCGGAATGCGGAACTGAAATTTATGGCTGCTTCGATTTATGATAAAGGATCTGAAAAAAATATTTACTCCTGCCGATATAATACTTATCATCATTTTATTGTTCATCTCGGGATTATTCCTGTGGAGTATAAAAAATGAATTCCAGGCAAAAGAAGTCGAAATATATTTCCATAATGAACTAATTGAAAAATGCAGTATGAAAGATGATCGCATCATTGAACTTGAAAAAGGAATTGCGATTGAAATCAAAGACGGAAAAGTTCGAATGAAAGAATCAACATGTAGAAATCAATTCTGCGTTAAACAGGGTTGGAACGATCATTTTCCCATTATCTGTGTTCCCAACGAAGTTTCGATCATTATAAAAAGCAAGAAAGAAGAAATGCTGATTACGAGGTAGGAATAAATCCTTACGGATATTTTAGAATTGTAGTTCGTATTTTTTCTTAAGATTACTAAGAAATTCAATATTTGGATTATTTGTTAATTTTTGTTGTTCTTTAATTGAAAATTCAATAGCAGATATTATATTTATTTTTTTTGAATCTATTGTGTTCTTGATCTCAATAATAAATTCAGGAAGTTCATTATGTATTATATCCCAAATCATTTTTGTATCTATTCCAAAATATACATGAGTTATCAGATTTCTAAAATCAACAATTATTCTATATTTATCGGTCAGGAAATTATTATTGATAAGAATGCTTGTTGCATCTCCGATAATTTGTAATTCTCTCATAGTTGCATCCCAATGGACTTCACTGCATAATAGCTCTTCTGAATTTGAAAATTCAGAAATATACCTTTTGATTTTTTCGCTTGCAATAAATATATCAACTATATACAAAGAAATTTCCCGCTTAAGCATAAATAATTTCCTTTTGAATTTTATCTCGAATTAACAATCT
>JAUVLE010000088.1 GCA_030595905.1 Candidatus Cloacimonadota bacterium
CCGAGGGCGAAGGCACCCAGCGATGTGCGTCGCCGCCTGGCTATAGCGGCACGTCCCAATGAAACCCGCCAAGCATTGGAAGAGGGAACTCCTGTCTTCGAACGGGTTCTACCGGGAGCAGACAGAATGTATCCTGACACAGATTCCGCTCCCATTCCCATCGAAGATGAGCATATTGAAAATATTCGTAAAAAATTACCGATTGATCTGAAAGAACGGCTTTCCCAATTTAAGAAATGGAAAATTCCGGAAGATACATATCATTACATCCTGCGAAATAACCTGATGTCTATAATTGAAAAGATCATTAACGATTTTTCAGAAGAACCGGTTTTCGTTTCCACATTGTTCGGTCACACTCTTAAGCACATCGAGGGACAGTTTGAATCTACAGGACTATTCGATTATAATATGGTCTATGATCTGTTCAGATTCATAAAAAACAGGAAATTAAAAAAAGATATACTCGGTGAGATGTTACCGCAGCTTTATCAACATCCGCAGATGGAATTTGCCTCGATCCTGAATACAATAGGGTTTGAGGAGATCAAACCTGAAGATATTCTCGGTAACCTGATGAGTCTCAGTAATATGTTCGAACAAATAAAAAGGTCTAATTCTGCCAATGCAGAGAAAAAATGGATAATGGGAAACCTTAGACCGATTGCCATTGGTAATATATCTTTAAGTGTTCTGGAAAAAGAAGTAGAAAAAGCTCTTTCCAAAAAGGAGGTGCAGAAATGATAGATATCTTCAAAGGCTACAAAGGAAAAGCTCTTTCTGTTCTAAAGCAATTCAACATCCGTGTATGGTGTGATGCACATATAAAAACAACTCGCGGAGATTTTTCCGGAATTGTTCTTCCACGTGCAGAAAACGATGATAAAAACCATATAGTCTTAAAATTGAAAACCGGTTATAATGTAGGAATTAACGTTAAAACCATTACCGCGATGAAAGAGGTCGGCTACAAAGAAGCACATTATAAAATTCCGGAAAAAGAGTTCCCGTTCACAGAAGGGAAAGCGAATATCAAACTATTCGGAACCGGCGGAACCATTGCTTCCCGACTGGATTATCGAACGGGAGCAGTAATTCCTGCTTTTTCTCCGGGTGAGCTTTACGGTGCCGTACCGGAACTGGCAGATATCTGTAACCTGGAAACCGAAAAGCTTTTTGCTGTATTCAGCGAAAATATGGGACCGGAGCAATATAAGAAATTAGCCATTGCGATCGGGAATGAGATCAGAAAGGGGATAGATGGAATCGTTATCGGTCATGGAACAGATACGCTCCATCACACTGCTGCTGCAATTTCATATATGGTACAGAATTCTCCCGTACCAATCGTTCTGGTAGGTTCTCAGCGTTCTTCCGATCGACCTTCTTCCGATGCAGCATTGAATCTTATTCATGCAACTACAACAGCAGCGGAATCTGATATCGCAGAAGTTGTGGTCTGTATGTTCGGTCCTACTTCCGATGAATACGGCTTATTGCATCAGGGCACAAGGGTTCGCAAAATGCATTCTTCCTATCGATCTACTTTCAGGACGATCGGCGATGTTCCCATTGCCATGGTTACAAGAGATAAAATAACTCCGATCAAACAAGATTACAACCGCCGCCGTAAAGATAACAAAGTTGATATTCTTCCTTACTTTGAAGAGAAAGTCGGTATGATCTATTATTATCCGAATATGCAGCCGGATATGATCTACTCTATGATAGATAACGGTTATAAGGGAATCGTTATTGCCGGCACAGGACTGGGACACGTGAATAAACCTTTGTATCCGGCAATAAAAAAATGTGCAAAAATGAATATACCGGTTTATATGACCGTTCAAACACTCTGGGGTTATGTTCATATGTTCGTCTATGATACAGGCAGAGACCTGATGAGTTACGGCGTTATTCCTGCCGGGAATATGCTTCCCGAAGTAGCTTATGTTAAATTAGGCTGGGCTTTGGGTCAGACATCGGATTTGGATAAAGTTAAAGAAATAATGCTGACTCCTATTTCTAATGATATAACTAAACGAGAACCTTATAATGGTTATCTTGTTTATCAAGGCGGGATTCCGGAAGTTGAAGAATTTATCAGGAAAGTTCACAAATAGGAACAGTTCAATAAAATAGATGAATAAAGATTCTTATTCAAAGTCACCTTTTATCACTGAGGATAGATAATTTTTAGAGAGATTGTGCGGGATGATTTCAAAAGTACTCTGAATATTTACAATCCGATATTTTCGTCAAAATCAGTTCGGCTATAAGGCTTCCCATCTTTGTATGTAATTTTAAAAGAAGGTTTTTTTAATTCAGGTTTCAACAATTCTGGATAGTCACCAAATTCATTCACATTATATTTTCTAACAGGAAAGATATATTCCTTGAATTTCAAAGACGTGATTCTCTTTAGATCGGCATTACCAAATTCTTCTTTAACCTGTATTTTGATATAATCTTCAATATCAGGATATTTTAAAAACATGTTTTTTCTTCGCCATTTTATCCAATAAAATCGATAAAGTAATTTTTTCCAGGATTTTGCTGAGCCAATATGAAAGAATTCTATCTCGTTGATCCTGATGATCTTGTAAAAAAAAGGAATTTTCAAAACTTCAAATTTCCCCCTTTTTACATATTTCATTAAAGGGTGGAAATTGTGGATGTATCCTTCTGAATGAAGTTCATGTCCAGCTCTAACATGAAACAGATCACCTGCCAGGCTTAAAATTAACGGATAAATATAATAATATTTTTTTTGATTCAAAAACAGTAAATACTTACGCAGTTTTTTAATATTATTTTTCCCGGAAGTGAAAGCAATAAAATCTGCATCCCACCTTACAATCCATCTGTGAGATGTTAACTTTAGTGCTTCGTTACTAATATTACAATAATCCGGGTCACTATCATTATGAATTTGAATAGGGAAATCCAGCTTAGTTCTAACTTTTTCAATTTCTTCCAAAGTATTATCTGTAGAGCCATTATTGATTATCACAACTTCATCTGCAAATCCATTTAAAGAAAGAAGAGAAACAGCAACCCAGTCAGCTTCATTCTTTACACGGATCATAACGCTGATCCCTGGCTTCCGTTTAGGAGGTGGGAAAAAAAAGCTTAAGATGTTTGTAAAAATAGAAACGAAATAATTAACGTTCTGCCTTAGCGTATACTTGTATATCATTTATCAACCTTAATAAAAGTAAGTAAGATATTCATTATTAATAACGGATCGATATTGGAATGAACAAAACAATCTTGAAAATCCCGGAAAAGAATAAGATTATTTGAAGAATTTCTTTTCTTGTCCTGCAAAAGAATTTTATGACCTGTTTCCAATAATTTTTTTCTGAACTTGCTGTTAATATTTTCCGCAAGGTCAAATCGATCAAGAAGCTGAACTATTTTCTCGTGAACTTCATTATCTATGAATTCTTTTTGATAACTCAATTTTGCGGCTGCTCGAATTCCTACACTTACTGCAGTTCCGTGACTTATCTTAAAATCGGATATCGATTCTATGATGTGAGCGAAAGTATGTCCCAGATTCAATAAACGCCGTTCTGCTCTATCTTCCGGGTCTTTCATACAGATAGAAAGTTTAAGTTCGATCGTTTTTTTGATGATCTTTTTAATGTCTGCTTTTGAAAGTAACAGATCATAAAGCGAAGACTTTTTTATCAGCGACATCTTTAAACACTCTGCCCAGCCATTCTTCATTTCTTTTTCGGGAAGGGTTTTTAGAAAGTCCGTTGAAATAATAATTTTTTCTGCAGGAAAAAAGGTGCCTATATTGTTTTTTATTCCATTGTAATTAACTGCTGTTTTACCGCCGATTGCTGCATCTATCATTGCCAGGAAAGTTGTTGGAATCAAAATCAATCTGCATCCGCGCATATAAGTTGAAGCAGCAAAGGACGTAATATCGGTTGTAATTCCTCCGCCAATTCCAATGATCACAGTTGAGCGGTTTACATTGTTATTTTGAAAGAAATCATAGATATTTCTAACTTGAGTTAGAATTTTATTTTTTTCTTCAGCTTCAAATAGATAAAAGGAAGAATTAACAAGTTCTTTGAAATCTGTTTTGTATAGCCTGTATACATTATTATCTATAATGAAAACTTTGTTTGCATCTGCAGGCAGGATCGTATTGATATTATCATTAAAGATAACTTCTGATGATCTATTCATTATTTGATATTTCATTTTTCCCTGTTTTATTCACAAATAATTTTGCAAGTTCTTTGAATTTTTCAGTTCGATAAAATTTATATGCTACAATAAATAACAATATCGCAGATGCTCCAAGCTTTATTAAAGAAATAAGAGTATTAACAGGGATAACATAATTTAAAAAAGCAACAATGGACAATACAGCAATAGAAATGATCAGATAAATTAATTTGTATCCGACATTATAAATTTTTCTGGCTATAGAAAAATTAAATATAACGATGAACAAATAAGCGATAATGGATGCGAATCCCGCACCATATATCCCATATCTTGGGATCAACACATAGTTCAAAATAATATTCAATACTGCACCTATTCCCACTGCAAGAGTAATATTGCCAGCTTTTTTTTTTCAGATAGAAACTGATATTTATAATATTAAATACACCAAGTAAAAAATTTGATATAACTCCAAAAAAGACTACTTTTATAGCTTCGGAATAAGATTTATTAATAAATATCTGAAAAACTTCCGGCGAGAAAAAAATGATCAGAAATCCAAGGATACTTCCGGATATTACAAAGTACTTAAATATATTTCTATATGATTCTTTTGCACCGGGCTGGTCTGCGATCCGCATTGCATATGGGTAATACACAAGGCTTACAATTGAAACGAGAAACTGCATTATCATCCCGATTCGATATCCCACAGCATAGATCCCAACATCATAAAGAGAATTTGCAGAAAGGTATGTGAGCATATATCTGTCGGAAGCCCGAAGTATCATCAAAGAAAAAGTGCCCGGTATCATTACTATGCCGAATTTAAAAAGTGATGCTGCAATCTTCATAGAGAATATTTTTCTTTTCGCCTGAGAAATGGACATTTTAGACAGGATAGAAAGCATATTTACAATAGATATCATGGCAGCGATTATAGTTGCAAAAGTGAGGAATTTAAAATAATGATCTAACCTGAATGTTTTTCCTAAAGTGCTGATAATTATGAGTAAGAGAACAATCGTATTTTGAACAGCACTTAGAATAACATAATTCTTTGATCTTTCCATTATGTTCAAAAAACTTAATGTTATACTGTAAATAGAATTGAAAAAAAGGATCACTGCCAGCCAGATGAATAGATAATCATATTCTGCTGTCCGAATTATGAGGAGTGATAATTCCTTTTTAAAAACTATGATCAATAAAGATAAAATTAATCCAACAAGGATCAGGGTAATATATACAGATGAGATCATGGAAAATTTATATTCATTTGTTTTCTCACTATGATAAAAAGAAATAATAGCTTGTTGTATTCCCAGAAAATAGATCAATCCTGTAAAAGAAAAAAAGATCATCAGGTTTGTGTAAACAGCATATTCTTCGGGAACCATGAAGTGTGTAAAAATAGGTACAAAAAGAATAAGCAGTAATTTATTAAAAAAACTTCCTGCTGTATAATCTAATGCTTTGCGGATATAGATTTTATTCATTATTCCCTTCTATAACAAGATCATAATAATCCAATATCATTAAACCCACTTATTCTTATTGACACCATTAAGTAAAAAATCTTTGAAGGTAAAGTTTTGTAAAGAGTTTAATCTAAAAATTAAGTTCTTTATAGTAGTATATAATCATTGTAATATATTGATCTTTGATGGAGTTATTGGATGAAAGAATCAAAAGGACATTATAAAGAAGTAATCGATAGATGGATAAGTGATGAGAAGAGTAGAACTTGTGGGGCAGAAGCTCAACAACGATATATTGAAACTCACAAACACCGCTTTAATTATCTTTACAATTTATGTTTGAAACTGAATCCAGATAAAAAAGCTGCCGTTTTGGATGTAGGAAGAAGTCAATTATCTGCGATGCTTTCGAACTATTACAAACATGTATCAACATTAGGATTAGACATAGATGAAGATGAAGGAGGTCATAGGGAGATCGAACCTTCTAAAATGAATAGCATTATTTTTAATTTGAATAAAAGTAAGGAAATTGATCTGTGGCCGGATAAAAAATTTGATCTGATCATTTATTCTGAAGTTATCGAACATTTATACGAAGCTCCGGAATATACATTTCTATTCTTTAGATCTCTTTTAAATATCGGTGGATATCTTATCTGTACAACACCTAATTCGGCTTATCTGGCAAAACGGATATGTTCTTTTATTGGCAAAAATCCACTTCCGGGGATCAGGTTATATAATAAAAATCCCGGTCATTACAGAGAATATACAAAGAAAGAACTGATTAATTATGCAACTATGTGTGATCTGAAAGTAATTGATCATAAATACATTAATTTCAAGCAGGTTATAACTTCATTAAAATATAGAATTGTTAAATATTTTTCTAATATCTGTCCATCTTTAAAAGGCTCTCAGATACTTATACTACAAAAATAATTTAAACTTATCAATTCAAAATTGATTTATACATTTCCAAAGTCTTTTCCGCAATAATATCCCAAACAAAATTCTTTTGAATATGTTTTTTCAATTTATCATTTTTCTTCTTATTCAGTGATATTTCTACCGAGTTTCTAATCGATTCCACCGAAAGCGGGTTCGGGTATTCTGCCATATCTTTAAAATATTCTTTTGTTCCGCCTTTTGCAGTTATCACTATATTTGCTTCTGCAAGACCGGCTTCCAATGCTGCTCTTCCAGGGGTTTCATACCTTGTTGGGAGAATAAATGTATTGCAGGCAGCATAAGCGGAAGAGAAAAGGGGATCATCGTGATTTATCCATTCTATCAGCTTTATGTTTTTGCTTTTTTCAATCTCCCTTCTACACCATTCACCTTCTTCATCGTGGTGTACATCTGCAATTATCACAGCAGGATGATCGATCTGCCGAAGTGCTTTTATAATTTTTTTCCCGTTCTTTCGGAAAGGTCCCAGATGACCTACATAAAGGATGAAATCTTTTAATCCGTATTTCTTGATAAAGATAGAAGGATCGGCTTCTGCGAAACGCTTTTCAACTCCATTGTGGATTACCTCTATTTTTTTTCTATCTACCCAAAGTCCGTCTGCAAGGAGTTCTCCTTCTGCGATCGTATTCGGAAGCACTCTCTCGGCATTATCGCAGGTGATTTTTGTTACATCATAATCGGAGATGTTTCTAATGAACATTTTTCTAAATGGTTTTTCCAGGTTCTGATACAAACGCAGTTTCCAGGCTGGATGGTTACTGAAAAAGATTGGATTAACTACATATTTTGCATTATAAAGCTTCAGGTTTCTGGCAAGGCCATAAGTCATCAGGTTGGTATTAAAGATATGAACAAGGTCGTTCTTACCCAGCTTCATATCAAAATCCCACATATCAAAAAGGTGAACATCTACGCCAAGTTTTTCCAAAGCCTTCTTTGTATGAATTATTTTATATGTAGGTCCACCACGATTTAACATTAAAGATTGATAACTTGCTAAAAATATTCTCATTTTTCTGATTTCCTTTTTCTCGATTCATAATTATACAAAAGATCACGCCAATGCTTTTTTCTTGTTCTTTCTATTTTTTCCGTCTGGATTATTTTCTCCGGTTGTTTCAAGTCAAGTTTACTTAAAAGAATTCTTGTACTCATATTTGTAATGGCATCTCCATCTTTTGTGGAAATTCTAAGATAAATATCTTCTTCAGAGTGCCCGGATGTTATCTCATTTCCCTCATATTTCAGATCAGGGTTCACCTGAATTCTTTTTTCCCACCACCCGGCATATTCGAACATCGTGATATTACGGATCTTCTTTTCATTAATAATTTTAAACACTTCATCGAAAACTTCAAAATGCTGATGATGAGGATGATGATAAATAATTATCGGTTCATTTAATTCTTGCTTTTTTTCGATGAGCTTCCTGAAATATTCCAGCATTTCTTCTTCGGAAAAATGTGATCTTCGTAATCTACCTGAACTGATTGGATGAATGGGAATTTGCAAAACTGTAGAAAACCCATCTTTTAAAGGTGGGAAATAAGGTAAGTCATCATAATCCAGAGTGAATTCTGAGGAATAAGCAAAATCCATATCTTCCAAAACCTGTGCAAGTGCACGATTCCAATCTCCAAAAGGAGCGGCAAAACCTTTTGGGCCGATGCTTACTTTTTCGAGCTTGGAAAGAGCGGTTTTCAGGTTGTTGGAATTGCTTTCATAGTCATCAAAAACCAGATGCCTTTCGCAATGTAGAGCCATTTCCTGTTCTTCCATTTTAGAATAATTCTGCAGGCGATCTTCAGATTCCGTATCCAGGAACCACGTAGCTTCGATATTATTTTTACTGCAAATTTCATACATAGATTCAGCATCTTCCATCGAACAGAAATCCGTATCCAACCGGAAAATGAATAAACCTTTCCAGCCTTGCGGATAATACCATTTATGAACAAAAGGCAATCCTCTTTGATGATGCAGATATTCCAGAGAAAGAGCTATAATCTTCCTGAGTTTACCCTTGGAAACCGAAGCTACGATCTCGGAAGGCAGTTCTTTTCTTTCTGCAAAAAACTTTTTTCTAATAGAACTCGAATCGAGTATCAATAAATTTATATCGTATGGAATTACAATAAGGCAGCCTTTTCCAACCTGCTGTCTAAAGATACTCAGTCCTTCATCGAGTACCTGTAGATTGGAACTTTGAGGAATTTCAATTTGTGAATTTATATCGATCAGATCTATTCTTGAAAAGATCGAATTGCTGTCGGGGAGCAAGTATGTAACTTTCTTTGTTTTGGAATAAACTCCGAATAAGTTTTTATAACCTTGTGTGCAGAAAAGAACAGACCCGCCGGATATCAAATAATTCAAGACAGAATTATGGTAAATCGCATCGATTTTTTCGGGAATTATCAGGGTTGAATAGTTTTCGGGACTTATATTACCTGCATCGGAAATGATGTCATAGAAAATCCCGATCTGCTGAAGAATTATCTGCCACCCGGGTTGAAGACCGATCAATCCTATTCTTAATTTCATAGCAGACCTTTGATCTCTTCGATCAGCAGTTTTCCTCTTTTCCGAAGTGAATAGTTATCCAGTATCCGCTGTCTTGCCATTTTTCCTTTATCCGAAGTTAATGCTTCTCTGATGGCTTCTGCTGTAGATTTTGGATCATCATAAGTAACATAGAATCCTGTATTACCGACAACTTCCGGAATTGCGCCTTTTTCGGTGACAACCGGAACACATTCGCACAGCATCGCTTCTGCCAGGGAAAGTCCGAAACCCTCGTGTGCAGAAACCTGAACATATACTTTTGCTTTCCGGAAATATTCCAGTAGCTTTTCATCGGAAACGAAACCTGTAAACGTAACATTCGGTGCAGCTATATATCTTAAATATTCTATGCTGTCATCCCTGAATTTTCCGATAAGAACGAACTGCTTATACGGCAGGAAAGCAGCAGCTTTTACAAAAGTTTCCAATCCTTTCCGGGTCAGGTTGGTTCGTTCAACAAATCCCACTGTAATGATCAGGTCTTCTTTTGTTTTATCAGGAAAGAATTTATTTGCATTCACTCCATTATATATGATCTTGATCTTATCTTTATTTTCAGGATCGTAATTTTCGAGTATTTCTCGATAAGAACATTGAGAAACTGCAAGTACTCTATCGGCATATTTTAAAACAAAGTTAACATTGAACCTGGAAGTTTTTATAAGAGCTCCACCATAATTTATTTCCGGGATATTTGCAACTTCGTAACCACCGATAACTACGATAGATTTTTTTCTTAATAATCTGGAAAATAAAACAGTAAAAAAAGCACGGGAATCAGCGAACCAGCAAAAGGAAATATCATTTCTGAGTATGCCCGAAAGGATTTTAAATATAGTGTAAAAAAGATCTCTGATGTTTTTCTTCCTGCCGATGAAGATAGTCTTTTCCACGTCGAATTCATTTGATAGTAATTCCGCATCATTTCTTACAAATGACATATTGTATGCAGAAACAAAGAATAGTTTGATCTTTTTCATTCAAATCATCAGCGAATTAAAATGATCTTTCCTTTATCGATTTGTGCATCCGAAGTGGAGACTATATAAAAATAAATTCCCGAACTGCAATCTTTTTCTGCTTTGTTCTTTCCGTTCCAACTGAACTGTTTATAAATATTTTTTTCCATTTTTATCACAAGTTCTCCATTCAGATCATAAATATGGCAGAACACATCGCCTTTTGGCATTGTGAAGCTGGAAACATTCTCAATTCTTAGTATGTCTCCATTATCAGGATAAAACGGGTTTGGATAGGCAATTGTTTTATAAAGTTTAGTTTCATAATTATTTTCTTCAGAAATCCCAATTTCCACAGAGTTCAATCCTTCGTTCGTTCCGATGTAAAGAGTTCCGGTGAGAGGTTCATAGGCAAAAGCATTTATCGCATTTGAGATCAGTGGAGTATTTTCCGTAGTATAATTTGTGAAGATATCTCTTGATGTATCAAATACGGTGATACCTGCATCTTTTGTACCGATCCAGATCAAGCCGAAAGGATCTACAAAAAGAGCTGAAGGATAAGTGGGTATTGAGCCGTAAAGCCGTTCCTGCCCTTCGTAATACCAGTATTCCGGATTTGGATTATCTTCATCCCAAAACCAGGAATTGTTCCACCATACTTTCTTTTTTATATGCGTTCCATACAAAAACCAATATTCACCGTCGAACATAAATAAACCCGTGGAAGCCGCAATCCAGATTTCTTCGTTATCATTATTGTTTCTTGATTTGATACTGAATACTTTTCCACTTTGTAGATTGCTGAAAGGAGTTGTTGTCCAGTGTGAACCGTTTGTTACAGGATCGGAAGGACTATCCCATATAT
>JAUVLE010000272.1 GCA_030595905.1 Candidatus Cloacimonadota bacterium
AATATCACCGGAAGTAGGTTCGATAAGGCGGTTCAAACAACGAAGCAAAGTAGATTTTCCTGAACCGGAAAGACCCAGCAGAATACAGAATTCACCTTTCTTTACTTCCAGGTCGATGCCTTTGAGAGCGTGTGTTCCGGTTGCATAAACCTTATGCAGGTTTTTTAATTCGATTATACTTTTCATATTTTTCCCTTTTATCCTATAATTATGTTGGACTTCTCGTCCCGAGGAGTCCATTTGTTTTTGTACTTCGTCTCGATGTAATGCTTTTGAATCAGATCGAGACAATCTGGTAAAACATATGGTTCAAGCGGGACGATTGAACCAACGCTCCGGTTGGACTTCTCGTCTCGAGGAGTCCACTTGTTTTTCCGCATCGTCTCGATGCACATCACTCAAATCGTGTAACATTTAATAATTGAATCACATTTGCTGATGAATATTTCCAATCTTCAGGATTATACACATATCCTTTTTTCACTGGATTATCTTCTATATATTTCACCTTCTGGAAAAAGAAATTCTCCGATTGAATAAGTTCCGGAAAATTATTTTTACGCCAAATATGATAATCATTCTTAAACTTGAAGATTTTCAAAACATTTGGTTCTGTTGATTGAATATTTTCCTTTAATTGATGAGATGTGTAACTTTTGAAAGATCGTAAAAAATTTATAGAATCTTCAATTTGAAATATCAGATGAATATGGTTTAACATAAAAACCCAAGCATAAATTTTCAAATCATTGTTTTTTTGATAATACTGTAAAGCTTTTAGTAAAATTTCCCATCGATCATGTCTATCAAAAATGTAATACCATTTCTGAATAGTTAAAGAAACAAAATAGATTTCACTTTTTAATTCCTTACTTATTCTCGGTGATGGCATAATTACTCCTTTTTTCCTGATCGAGACGATCTTATCAAACTACTGGTTCAAGCGGGACGATTGAACCAACATCTGATTCCAGTGTTGGACTTCTCGTCTCGAGGAGTCCATTTGTTTTTGTACTTCGTCTCGATGTAATGCTTTTGAATCAGATTGAGACGATCTGGTAAAACATGTGATTCAATCGGGACGATTGAACCAACATCCATTTTGTCGGGACAGTTGAACCAACCACATACAGCAATCAATTCACCAAATCAGAAGCATCTCTACCGATAGTTTTTAAGGTCTGACGTACTACTTCATAATCAGCATCGGTTGAACGTACAAAATTATCTATATCCAATAATCTCACTAAAGTTGCATGACCTTCCTCAGTATCGGCATACTCCAGTAATGCATCCACGATTTTTTCCTTCATATCTTTTGGAAAATCTTTGCGAAATGTAACCGTATCATTGGGAATCCAATCTGTAAAGCCAACTATTTTGATCTTTTCCATCACATCAGGATAAGTTTCTATCACAGCCCGACGTGCATCACGAGGACCATCTTCACCTTCCGGAGCCCAGAAAGTGCAGCCTACATCTGCTTTGCCATCATAAACAGCCAAAATGGATTGTGGATGACCTCCGGCAAAGAAGTATTTTCCCGGCTTAATGCCCTTTCTGGCAAGCAGGGCAGACGGATACATAAAACCGGAAGTAGAAGCAGCATCCGTATATGCAATAATTTTCCCATCGATATCTTCTAAACTATTAATTCCACTATTTGTTTGAGCTATAAATTGCCCTTTATATTTATCCAACCCTTTACGAACCGCTGTTAAAGCTACTTCGGCTTCAAACTTCTGATTTGCCAGAACGTAGGCAAAAGTTGCCAGCCAGGCAATATCGGTTTCTTCGGTTCCCATCGCTTCGATCACAGAAGCATAACTGGTGGGAACAGCAACTTTGAAACGATATCCTGTTTTTTCTGTAATATAATCGGCTACTTCTTTACCGGAGGTAACGATCTTTCCCGCTTCCATAGAGGGCACAAAATACATCTTGATCGGGTTCTTTTTGGTTCCAAGCTCTGCCTGCTCTGCACAACCGAAAGTTAGTAGAATAACAACAAATAATAATAGCTTGATAAATTTCATTATATCTCCTTTATTCCTTCCGAAGCTTTTTTTCACTTTTTCTTATATCCAAGATTCGGAAGGTTACTTTGTATTTTTCTGAACGCCGTGAACGGCGTATTATCTTTGTTATATGATCTTGTTTCCCACACCTGAAGGAGTGGGTTATTAATTGATATTATTTCCGATTTTGAAAACATTTTTTCATAATCTTTCATACATTATGTTACACTACCTTTATAATTCTTTTCAACTCTACCAGATCACTGATCTCAAAAGTAGGAATTACCCCACTTTCATTAATTCGTTTTTCGGGATTGAACCAACAGGTGTCAATATTAAAATCGCTGCCGCCTTTTATATCTGAATACAGATTATCTCCGACTATGATCGAGGAATCCCTGAAAGGCAGCTTTTGAAATATATGTTCAAAGTATTTACGGTCAGGCTTTGGGAAGCCGATATCTTCCGAAACAAAAATATGTTTAAAATACTTTACCAGCCTGGAATTTTGGATACGGGGATACTGCACATCGGAAAGACCATTCGTTGCCAGTGCTATTTCACATTTCCCATGAAAATATTTAACGATCTCTTCTGCTCCATCCAAAAGATGATTTCCCCGGGAAAGATATTTTAGATATACAGGGCTTATTTCTTCGGGATAAAGTGACAATTTTTCCTGCAGGAAAAGTCTTCTGAAGCGTTCGACCCGCAGCTTTTTAGAAGTGATCTTTTTCTCTTCAAATTCTTTCCAGATAGCCAGGTTGATCTTTTGATACTGCCGGTGCAGTTCTTCAATATCCTGATTCATATTAAATCGGGAAAAGGTTTTCAGGAAGGCATCTTCCTCTGCTTTTTTATAATCGAAAAGTGTGCCGTCCGCATCGAATAGTACAAATTTGTAATTCATTATCCTTCCTGTTATTTTTTTTCATTGTTGATATAGAATTTGGTGATTAGAAGTCAAATGAATTTTATCTTTCTTGTACATTACTCATTCACAAGTTGCACTTGTGAATGCAATTAGTGGGCAAGTTGCATTTGCTGAAGATATCTCGCACCTACGGCGCTTGATCCGGTATTCTTTCTTTTGTCACAGGGCTTAAGCCCTGCTTCCATCGACTAAAGAGGCTGTGTGAAAAGTCGAAACAAGGCTAAAATATTATTAACAATATGAGTAAAACTTATGTTTTATTTTGGGTAATGAAATTGCGAAAAGCAGCATTTAAAGCTTGACTAAAAATAGCTATAAATACTTATGAATCA
>JAUVLE010000106.1 GCA_030595905.1 Candidatus Cloacimonadota bacterium
AGAACAAATGGCAAAGAAAATACTACCATTGGCTCCAGTTTGTATGTCAGCCCGGAAGGAGATAACAGCAACAGCGGACTTACAGCAAATGATCCCTTAAAAAACATATTTTATGCTCTTCAGAAAATTATTGGCGAGGAAACGAATCCTGTTTCTATATTCCTGGCAAACGGAATATATTCACCATCTCAAACTAATGAATTCTTTTCGATATTATGTAAGGATTATGTGGACATTATCGGTGAAAACAGGGAAAATACAATATTGGATGCAGAAGAAACCAATCGTGTCATCTCTTCACTTGGAACTACGCATTCGATAAAAAATCTAACAATAAAAAACGGCAGTTCTCCAAACTATAGAAACGGTGGAGGAATTTTTATAGGCGGATCAAATATTGAGTTGGAGAATCTATTGATCACTTCCAATAACAGTGATCATTGGGGAAGTGGTATTTATTGCGAAGATTCAAATCCAATATTAACTAATGTCCTAATTGAGAATAATAGTGCAACCGGTTTTAGTGGTTTCGGAGGAGGAATTTATTTTGATGATTCCAATCCGGTTTTATCTTCAGTAACAATTTCAAATAATTATGCAGGTTCCGGAAGCGGTATCGTTTTTTTTGATTCCAATCCGGTTTTCGATGCTGAAAACAGGTGCAATATATACAATAACAGTTCGGAAATAAACTACGGAAATGATATCTTCCTCGGATATTATAATGATAGTATTGATGTATTTATTGATACTTTCACTGTTTATTATCCCTCTGCGACCCAGATAAATTACCCGGGAAAAGTGACAATTGATATTCAGAATTCAATAATTCTTCCGATAGATGCCGATATATTTGTTAGTCCTGCAGGATCGGATGAAAATAGTGGTCTAACACCCGATGAATCTTTTAAAACCATCTCATTTGCTGTGAATTCGATCGTCTCAAATGAAGAAAATCCAAAAAATATCTATCTAAATGAAGGAATCTATTCCACTTCCAATACCGGAGAGCAATTTCCGTTATCAGGAAAAGATAATGTGCGGATCATCGGAGAAAATCGTGAGACATCGATAATCGATGGAGAAAACAACAAAGGATTATTTCTCTTAAATACTGTTCAGAATTTTACTTTGAAAAATATGCAGTTGACGAATGGAAACGCTCTTTATGATTACGGTGGTGCTATTAGTACAGGAAATTCTATTTTACATTTAGACAGTCTAATTATATCCAACAACACAGCACTTTATGGTGGAGGAATTTATAATTGGGGATCGGAAATCGAGATCAGTAGAACTGACTTTATTGATAATTCATCTACATATGCAGGTGGAGGGATATCTTCATCGCAATCTAATATTAAATTGGATCGAGTATTGTTTTATAATAATATAGCACATTGTAGCACAGGTGGGGCTATTAAAAATGGAAATAATTCTAATTTAGAAGTTGTTAACTGCACTTTTTATTCAAATGAAGCACCAAGTTATTTTGGTGCGATACATACAAGAAACTCCAATACAATAATTGTAAATTCAATATTGTGGAATGACTTAAATAATGAATTATGTGTCTTTAGTGCATATAACGAACAATGCACATTAACAATAACCAATTCCGATATCGAAGGCGGAGAAGAAGATATTTATATATATGGAGATACTAATACCATCAACTGGTTGGAAAACAATATCGACACAGATCCATTATTTGTAGATACTTTAAATGGAGATTTCAATCTTACAGAAAACTCGCCCTGTGTGGATGCCGGAACAGCTTTCTTTGAATGGAACGGAAATGTGATCGTCGATCTGGAAGAAGACGAATACTTTGGTTCAGCACCGGATATGGGTGCATTCGAAAGTGAATATATTACCGGTACTGATATTCTGCCTGTTCCGCTTGTTTTCAGCCTTAAACAAAATTTTCCTAATCCGTTCAACCCCGATACAAATATCCTCTATTCCCTTCCTGTTGATTGCGATGTAAAACTTTCGATCTATAACATTAAGGGACAGAAAGTGAGAACTCTGATAAAAGAAAAACAGGAGAAAGGACATCACTCGATTGTGTGGAATGGTAAAGATAATTACGGAAAGCCGGTCAGTTCAGGAATATATTTTTACAAGATAAAAGCAAAAGGTAAGACTAAATTCTCTAAAGTTCGAAAAATGATGCTGATAAAATAGTCAAACTTCTGATTGTCGTAAGACATCCGAATGTTTGTAAAATGAAATCGTTTCAAACTTCGTTTGTAAAAAATAATCTTCCAAAACTTGGAAGTTTATCCGCAATCCTACGGCTTGTAAACCTTTGGCAGAATCCCGATAAAATCGGGCACATTTAGAGGTTGGGTGTGTAAAACATCTGGCACTCTTGTAAATAAGCCACCCAAAATTGGATGGGTTTTTAAACTGGGGTGGATGATGGGATTTGAACCCACAACGCCCGGAACCACAATCCGGTGCTCTACCGTTGAACTACACCCACCATTAAAATAAATTTCAAATCGCAAATAATAAATAACAAATTAATAGATTTTTAATCTTCAATCTAAAATATTCAATTCTCAATATAAAATGGCACGCCAGCAGGGACTCGAACCCCAGACCTACGGATTAGAAATCCGTTGCTCTATCCTGCTGAGCTACTGGCGCACTTATAATGGTAGCGGCGCAGGGACTCGAACCCCGGACACTCGGATTATGATTCCGATGCTCTAACCGACTGAGCTACGCCGCCGTGAATTTAGCACATCTATTATTTATTTGTTTATAAGACAGTATTTGAATGCGCCTGATGCGTACAAGCCTGCGTCAGGCAACCGACGGATATGAGACCGACTAAAAATGAAATCTTTTTTCCAACACTCTATAAAAAAATGGTAGCGAGGGCAGGATTTGAACCTGCGACCTTCGGGTTATGAGCCCGACGAGCTACCAGACTGCTCCACCTCGCAACATTAGTTGCAAATAATTTTTACATCACTTTCGGTGTCAAGAAAAAAGGTGCAAGAAAATGCTTGACGTTTTTATCTCTCCAAAACATTTAAAAAACCATAAAAAAGGAAAATAAATGTTTTGTGAAATAATTGTGAACGTTCTTTCGTTCGAGAAACGAATAGCTATTCTGGAAGATAATAAGTTGGTAGAATTATTTGCAGAAAAAAAAGAAAGTCAATTACTTGTCAGCAATATATACAAAGGAATCATACGTAATGTCCTTCCAGGCATGGGAGCTGCATTTATCGATATTGGTTTGTCCCGGACAGCATTTCTTCATTTCAAAGATATTTCCCCGGATCATATCAAAGGAAATAGGAAAAAATCACTTCTAAAAAAAGATTCTTCCAATATTTCAAAGATATTATCTGTGGGAGATGAGATCACTGTACAGGTCAAAAAAGATCCTCTTGGCAAAAAAGGAGCAAGAGTAACAAGCAAGTTATCTCTTCCGGGTAAATTCCTGGTTTATATGCCGAATTCGCAGAAAATTGCCATCTCACGAAAAATTTCTTCATCTTCCGAAAAAAAAAGGATCAAAACAATACTTGAGAAATTAAAAGGACCCAGTGTAGGATTAATCGTTAGAACCGATACAGAAAAAATTAGTGAAGAAGATTTTGAACAGGAATATACTGGATTGGAAAAAACGTGGAAATTAGTTGAAAAACAAATTAAGCACGCAAAAGCTCCAGCTTGTTTATACGATGAGAACGATCTTTCATTTTCACTTATTCGAGACCTTTTCAGTTCGAAAGTTGACAGACTTGTAATAGATGATAAAAAATTAAAGAATAGAATAATTTCCCGTCTTAAGCAAATAACTCCCGAACTTGTAGAACGAATCGAACTTTATCAGGAAGACTCCCCGATCTTTGATGCTTATGGAATAGAGAAAGAAATTGAAACCATCTTTAAATCTAAAGTCATTCTTCCCAGTGGTGGAAATATAAATATCCAACAGACAGAAGCTCTTGTAGCGATAGATGTTAACACAGGCAGCTTTACCGGTGTGGATAATTACGATCAAACTATCGAAAAAACAAATGTCGAAGCAGCATACGAAGCAGCACGCCAGATTCGATTGAGAGATTTGAGTGGTATCATGGTCATCGATTTTATTGATATGAAAAAAGAAATAAGCAAAAATAAGGTATTCTCTGTTTTGAAAAATTCCCTGAAACACGATCGAGCAAGAAATAAAGTCTTCCCTTTCAGTCCACTCGGTCTTGTTGAAATATCCAGGAAAAGAACACGTCCGAGTTTGCTGCTTACTTATTCCGAACAATGTCCTCACTGTAACGGAACAGGAAGATTATTGTCCAGAGATTCGGTAACAGTACATATATCTCGCTGGTTACAAAGAGCAAAATATTTTATAAAGAACGAATCCCTCAGGATCATAGTTCATAAAAATGTTAAAAATTATATTGAAGAAAATCCCGAAATTTTCAGTGAAATAAAAAACAATCTTGAATTCGTTACTGATAATCAAATAAATTTTGATAAATTCAAGGTTTTTTCTTCTAGAACAAATATTGAATTAACAACAACATATAATTCTTGACAAGAAAAACCCCTCAAAATTTTTTAGGTGTTCATTAAACTGAATTAGTTAGCAGGAAGGAGAAAGAATGTATGCAATAGTTGATTTCAAAGGAACTCAGTTTAAAGTTGAAAAAGATCAAACTATAAAAGTTCCTTACTTAAATCAATATGAAGTAGGAGCCGAATTTGAGATAGATCGGGTTTTGCTTTTACAAAAAGATAAAGATACAGTTATCGGAAAACCTACCGTTAAGAACGCTAAAGTTCTTGCGGAAGTTGTAAGTCACCTGAAAGATAAAAAGATCATAGTCTTCAAAAAGAAAAGAAGAAAAGGATATGAGAAGAAACAAGGTCACAGACAAAATTATACTGAAATTAAAATTAAAGATATTATAAATTAGGAAATTATTATGGCACATAAAAAAGGTGTTGGTAGCAGTAGAAACGGAAGAGACAGTAATCCTCAATATCTCGGTGTAAAAAAATACGGTGGCGAAGAAGTGCAGGCAGGAAATATCCTGATTCGTCAAAGAGGTACAAAATTTCATAGAGGTTCAAATGTAGGTATCGGAAAAGATTATACCATCTTCAGCCTTATTAACGGATTTGTAAAATTTGAGACAAAAAAAGCCGGAAAAAAATTCGTTAGTGTATATTCCGAAAGAATCTAAACTATAAATATTTATACAAAGCAGCATAAAGCTGCTTTTTTTTTCGTATTAAAATACTAAATTTACTCGGATTGAATATATTAATGTTGAAATCGGGGGTATAATGGCAAGTCAATCAAGTTATGAATATTATGAAAATCTGAAAGATGTTTCCAGGATCAGAGCAATAGCAGAAACAGTGATGTCAAATCCAAAAGTAAGGAAAGTCTCTATCAAAGAAGCCTATGAACTTGCTCTTAAACAACCCGGTGTTTCTGAAACAGACCTATTGATCTATCCTCCATTTGCCAAAAAACATAACTTACCTGCAGGGACTAAAGTTATTAATGATTGTCACGGAAAGATAATCGGAAGAACAGCTCAAGCACGTGTTTTCTATAACCGAATACCGGAAATCGAAAAAAGGAAAGTGGAAGGTGATATCAGGGAAGCTGCATTCCAATTAGAACAAAACAAACTGATAAAAGCAGAAGCAATTATCGGTCTCGATAAAGACCTGATGCTCAAAGGTACCGTTATCACAACTGAATCTGATGCCGCAAATGTCTTCAACTGGCTTTGCAATTTTACACCTCTTGACTATCTAAAAGATGAATATAAAAAAAGTAAGAAACTTCCAATACAAGATATAATCATCGTGGCTTATAATAGTTGGACTTGTGACGATCCATATTATACAAATATTAATGCACCGCAGCTTGCCCTGGTCGATGAAAAACACAATGTTATATTCAATCTTGGGATGAGATATTTCGGAGAAAGAAAAAAAGGAACTCTAACCCTTGCCTGGACTTCCGGTATGAGACTGGGAATGGCAGCTTGTCATGGCGGTATCAAAGAAATCGATTTTTCAAAATGTGAGGAAGATAAATTTCATCCTTTAAAAAAGAGATCGATAGCATTTTATGGTCTTTCCGGAACAGGAAAATCTTCTCACACTAATTCCGCAGATAACAATGGAACAATGCCAAAAGGCTTCAAAAAAGTGGTTCTGCATGATGATGCATTCCAGATAGATACAGAAAATAAGGTCTGCCGTGTGTGGGAACCATCGCTTTTTGATAAGACGGACAGTCGCGACATCGATCACCCGGACTGGAAATATTGTATTTCGTTAATGAATCATGCTTCAATGAATATTAATGGAAAAATAATTCCCGTGGGACTTGATATCCGTCAGGCAAATGGGCGAAGTCTTCTGGATAGAGACCTCCTGGGAAAATGGGTGAACAGATGCAGTTTTCCAAAAGCATTAGCATGGTTGATGAAAGACACTTCCTTACCTCCAATATTAAAATTAGAAGACACCACCCTGGCTGTGGCAATGGGTGCAGCTCTGGTAACCAGAAGAAATAGAGCAGAAAATGTAACAGAAGAAGAATTGCAGAAATTAGTCTTTGAACCATTCGCGAATCCGTTCCGGGTCTATGAACTCCATAAAGATGTTGAATCTTTCATCAAGGTTATCGAAAGTGGTGCGGATTGCTATTCATTCAATTCTGCAGGATACTGGAGATCTTCCGATACGGATATTGAAGATATTGCACTTCAGGACTCATTAACCCTGCAAACAGAAATCCTTACAGACCAGATCAAATGGCATGAATGGAGTCTGCTTCCGGGTGCAATGATCCCCACGAAAGATTCTCTGGAAATATTACTCCCCGGATTTTATGACAAATATGATCCTCATAAAAGACAAAATGTGAAAAATTATATCGAACTTATTAAAAACAGATTCAAACAGCGTCGGAAATTTCTGGAATCTTCTGACCTCAAAGAAAAACCGGAGTTGCTGAAAAAACTAATTAATGCTCTTCACATAAACGCATAATATCTCGTGGAGAACTTTGTTCCCGAAGTTTTAAATTGACAATATTGTTATATTTAAATTTTTATCAGTTCTGATAAATTTTAATAAAGAAATTGTAAATCAAACAAAAATTCCTAATAGGAGGGAAAATGAAAAAAAACAAAGTTGTGATCATTCTGTTTATTCTAGTTGCGGCATTTCTTTTCTGGGCTTGCTCGGAAAAAGATCCAATCGGAATTGAACAATTGACGTTAACTAACCCGGATGGAAATCCACCTGTTCTAACTAATCTTCAGGTGGTTGGAGACAGTGTCTTGATCGAATGGGTAGATAATGCTACTTTCGACAGTGAATTCAATATCTACCGGAAAATCGAAGCAGGAAGCTTTTCCCAGATCGCTACGATCGATTCTATGTATTATGAATACTATGATACATACGAATTCGTAGACAGCACGAATGCTACTTATTACATTGAAACTATCGGACCTGATTTCACACAGCAATCTAATCAGGTTGAAATACTGATCGACTGAAGAAGGAGAAAAAAATGAAAAAAATATTAATCTTAACCGTGATCTTTATTGTTGGAATTATGAGTGTGGCAAATGCCCAAACTCTTTCTTTCAGAAGCAGGGCATTGGGAAGTGTTATCGACGATGACCTTGATCTTGTTTATGATCCTATCGAATTGAAATTTGTGGAAGGAAGCAGACTTTACACAAATCTAAGCAACTTAACTTCTTCTTACGAAAATGTATTTGATAATGTAACCGACGACACATATCTTATCGGATTTTCCGGTAAGTGTCCTCTCGTCGAAAATTTATGGCGTGCTATTTTAATTGAATTTGAAAATTCGAAGAGTTCCAATTACGTGAATATCGACTCTGATCTGGATGGATGGTATGATATTGATGGATTTGGAACATTGATCGATGAATTTACTGCATATGAAGATACCAGTGGTGATGATATTTATGATTCACTCACAAAGATATCACAGGAAAAAAGCGATTTCACCGATACAAGTTCTATCAATTTCATCCTTAATCATACTTATGATCTTGGTTCAGCGGTGATCGGCGGCAGAATTAAATATACTCAATCCTGTTATGACCATTATATTGATTATAACCTTGATTTCACTCATCGCAAAATCATGGAGGATTTTGTTGATGTGACAATGGATGGTCTTGAAGATGAAGATTATACTGATGAATTTTCTACATTAGATTTTTTAGGTTCAGTGCTTCTACCGGATGTAAATGGATATGAAATTCGCGGTGACGTAAACTATAATTCGTCAAATACATCCTGGAAAATCGATGAAATTGAAGAATTTAGAACAGATTGGTTCGATCAGGATATAACAGGCTTGGAAGATTACGAAACCGAACAGCAAACCTTTGAGCTGATCGATGAAGAAAAAGGAAGTTCTTTTGCGATCGGAGGTTCTATCAGGAAAACAACTTCCCAGGCAGCAGAAAGAAAGAATGATGGATACTGGAAAATTGGTGCTGGAGTAAATTTCGGTTCATTTGATTATACAGATTCTGAAAAATATATCGGGACCTATACTGAAAAATATTTTAATGGTCTGGATACACTTCAAACAGATTACATTGAAACATATACAGAAACAGAAAATATAACCGATGATGGAACAAACGAAACTTTCGGGTATATTATCAAAGGTAAAGTAAATATTCCTTTAGATGAAAAAGTTTACTTTGGAATCGGTGGTTCTTTGGCTTATAATCAATCTAAACGTGAAACAGATTATACCGAATCTATCGAAAATATCGAAGACTATGAAGTCCTCGATGAAGAAGCAACTGCTGCTGATTATACGATCACAGAAACCTGCAGTATGACTGGTGATAGAACTTATGAATTCGACCAGACAGTTCTGACCCTTCCCGTTGGTATCGAATATAAATTCACAAACAACAATAAATGGGCTGGAAGATTCGGTGCTATTTTCAGGAATGTATTCTCAAATACAAATGACGCCATTCAAATTACCGGTACTCCCGTACCATTTACAACTCTATCAGAATATGGTGATGGGACAGAAGATGTCGAAATAAATGACAATATATTTGAATCTACCAGTGAGCATATAAATACAGCTTACAGCAATACTAATTTCTATTATGGTCTTGGATTCAATCCTACGGATAAAATGCAGATCGACCTCTTAGGTTTCTTCGATGGAAATTATGATACACTTCAAGATTTCATCCAGGGTCTCAGATTTTCTTTCACTCTATTATTCGACTAATTTGTTAAGGTAAGTTAAATATACAAGCGGCATTCAATTGAATGCCGCTTTTTTAGAAAACTCTTGTCATAATAAGCATATAACAAATTTAGTTAGTTAAATAAATTATACCAACTTATTATTTTTAAACAAGGAGTCAACTATAAATAAGTTTTTCATCTGATTTGCAAATCAGAAGAAAAACAATAGATCTTTATAAGCTGGAATTTATAACAATTCCACTATATGTGAAGCAAGCACAAATAATCACGTTATGTGTATGTAAAAGAGC
>JAUVLE010000200.1 GCA_030595905.1 Candidatus Cloacimonadota bacterium
GTCGAAAAAATGACAAACACACTTGGTTCAATTATCAGTGTGCTATCAACAGGAACAGTAATATATCCATCAATAATATAAGGACTTCCTTCTATTGTCCAGGTACCGCTTACATCTCCGTATGGAATATGGGTGTCTGCAGAAAGAAATGACCCCGGTATGCACCAGGGCGGGAAAGTAAAAAGTAATCCGCCTATGCAAAGAAAAGCAAGAAGAATATTGCTTCCGCCTTTACAATATTTCGGCGAGACAAGACGGCGTGACAAGAAGCAGAAAACAAAAAAGATAAAGGGTTTCTGGTGTTTGGTTTTGGGTTCTTGGTATTTTATTCTCATAGTTTCTCTGATTATTTCAAGTGGTTCTGTAACGTTATTCTCATAAATACACGCCTAACTCTTTATATTTAAGTGTGTTCTGAAATATTATGAAATCCCCCCCCCATTTAGGCTTCGAATCCGTTAAACCTGTTTTCTGGAGTATGCCTAAAAAAACTCACTGATAGTCCTTTTTCTTAGAATCATTTCTAACTTTCTAAGACTTGGCACAAGCCAACCTGTCACGGCGTAATATATGAAGCCGGAAGGTCTTGTGTTAAGTCGAAAACGGTCAACTTATCACAAGATGATAAAATCACTTGTGACAAGTTTCGGATAGCTTTTCATAATCTTTCATAAATTATGTTACACTACATTTCAAGTTTTACTTTAGAAAAACCATTATTCTGTAATTTTTATTTCCATTAAAGATGACCAATACCGAAAATTATTATTTCTATATAAATGTCAATTTTTATTGTTTCCAAAAATTGTTTTTACTTATGTGATGTTGAACTGGATGAAGTCATATTATAATTGGAGATCCTTTCAGAGAATAATCCGGCAAATGCCGGATCAGGATGATAAAAATACCCATTTTTCAGAACTGATTTATGAAATAATTTGATTTATAAAGTATTATATTCTTTCTGGATTTTCTGTAAGTCTATCCAGGCAAATTTTTTCCATCCCGGATTTCTAAGCAGTGCGGAAGGATGATATGAGACATAGGTTTTAATACCTTTATAATAATAAGTTTGTTCTCGAAAAGCTTTTAATGTAGTATCCATTTCCAGGAGAGTGGATGCAGCTACTTTTCCCATCAAAAGTAAGATTTGCGGTTTTATAATTGAAATTTGTTCTTCGAGATATGGAAGACAGGCTTTTTTCTCTTCCGGCAAAGGATTCCGATTTCCAGGAGGACGGCATTTAACTATATTTCCAATGTAAACATCATCCCGCGACAGCTTTATTGCCAGAAGCATTTTTGTGAGAAGCTGTCCTGCTCTTCCAACAAATACCCTGCCGGTTCTATCTTCATCCGCTCCGGGTCCTTCACCGATCAACATCAATTTTGCATTTGGATTTCCATTCCCATAACAGAATTTATTTCTTCCTTTCCAGAGGTTACATTTTTTGCAAACCTGATATTTTTTTTCGAGATCGATTAGTTGCTGTTTTGTATCAATATTTTGAGATTGTATTATTTTGATCTTTTCTTTGGCTTTTACCGGTTTAAGATAAATATCTTCAATACCAGATAATTGTAGATATTCAAAATATTTTTGAAGCTTTTTTCTAACCAAATTAGAATTCTCCAATAATTTTATTCGGTATTTGTCAGGCTTTCCTCGTCTTCTTCTACAACATAATCAGGAACTTCATTTGAAGCGACATGCTCGAGAGCAATTTGTGTGATCTTATCTTTTAGCTTACTCTTTATCGTAAAAGGTAGATTATTAAGCCGTTCAACTTCAAGATTTGCAAGAAGCAGGAATAAATAAGTCATGTTATTATCTTCCAAAAATTTATCGATTTTATTGTTATCCATATTATCCTCCATAGAAATCGCTTTCTATATTTTTAAATCTGTGTATTTTATTTTCTTCGACTTTTATAATATCCATCACCTGCTGAACAGCTTTATCAAAATCATCATTAATAATGAGATATTGAAAACAGGTGATTTCTCTCATTTCATTATTTGCATTACGAAGCCTTATTTCAATTTCTTCTTTAGAATCTGTTCCTCTGCCAATCAGGCGATCTATTAGAATTTTATTTGATGGCGGCAGAATAAATATTGAAACAGCATCATCTTTTTTGCTTATTATCTGTTTTGCTCCCTGAACATCGATATCCATAATAATGTGGTGACCTTTGTTCAGCTCGGTTTCAATATATTTTTTTGAAGTTCCGTACCAATAACCGTGAACCAAAGCAGATTCAAGAAGGTCTCCGGATTTTTGTAGTTCACGAAATTCCTCATCTGAAATAAAATTATAATCTATCCCCGTTTTCTCTGTTTTTCTTGGTTTCCTTGTTGTGTATGAAATTGAATATTTTATATTTTTATTATTGTGTAGTACCTGTTTCAGGATAGCAGATTTTCCACCTCCGGAAGGTGAGATCAATATTATCAGGAAATTATTCTTTTGGAATTTACTCACTATAGTATTTATTATTCCTCGATCAACTTTTTATATGCATCAGCATTCAGAAGGTCACCTAATTCATCTTTCTCTGATAATTTAACCTTTATAAGCCAGCCATCTTCGAAAGCAGATTTATTAATAATTTCAGGAGAATCTTCCAATGCTTCGTTAACTTCTAAAACTTCTCCTGTAACAGGAGATATAATATCTTCAACTGCTTTCACAGCTTCAATGGAACCAAGAGCTTCACCTTTTGTTATTTCATCACCAACTTCAGGCAATTCTACATAAACGATATCTCCAAGTTCATGCTGGGCATAATCTGTAATTCCAATTACAACTTCTTCACCATCGATCTTTAACCATTCATGAGATTCAGTATAAAATAAGTTTTCCAAAACCATCTTTCCCCCAATAAATAATTATTTTTTTTAGGAGTATGCATTTATTCCGGCATTCTGATGTCAAGTTTTTCTACTATACAAAACAATTTTATTTATTTTGCTTTTCAAGATTTAAAATGACTTGATCTTAACAACTTTTTTCTTATTAATCCTGGAATTGAAATTTATTTTCTTTAAATACTTTCATACAGACATTTACAACTTCTTCATCATATAAAGTCCCTTTGTTAGTCGATATTTCATGTTATGCATATTCAATCCCCAGTGCTGTTCGATATTGTCTGTGTGAAGAAGTAGCTTCAACAACATCTGCTACACCAAGTATGCGTGATTCAAAGATGATCTTATCTTTTTTAAATCCCTGCGGATATCCATTACCATTAAGTCTCTCATGATGTTGAAGAACTATCTCTGCAACAGGCCATGGAAATTGGATCGAAGAAAGAATATCATAACCCGCCTTGGAGTGAGTTTTTATCAAATCGAATTCCGCTTCTGTTAATTTCCCTGGTTTACTTAATATCTCAGAAGGAACATATATCTTTCCAATATCATGAACAATTGATGCGATACGAAGACCATCTATAGTGTTTTTTCCCAGCCCCATTTCTTCTGCTATTGCACAAGCCAGCGAAGAAACCCGTCTTTGATGACCAGCGGTATAAGGATCTCGCATTTCGACAGCGGAGACTAATCCGTTTACAGTTTCTTCCATCAATTTCTGAAGCCTTTCATAACTTGCTTTCAAATCTTCTTCTGCTTTTTTACGGGCACTGATATCAACGGAAACTCCCAATAATACACCCGGTTTCCCTGGTGAATCCAGTGGAACCTTCGTTGTTTGAAACCATTTTACAGAACCATCTTTTTTGGTGAGAGGATCTTCAAGAATAAAGATTGGTTTTTTAGTTTCCAATACTTTCTTATCACCAAAAGCAAATCTCTCAGCATCTTCTTTTCTGAGTACTGAGCTTTTCACAAGGTCAAAATCAGTTTTTCCGATCATTTTTTTTGGCGTTGTAAAATATGTTTCTGCATACGCTTTATTCACCATAATATATTTGGAATCCCTGTCTTTAACAAAAATATAATTAGGAACCGTATCTATCACTCTCCATAAGAAGTTCCTGCTTTCTTTCAGAGCGTTTTCCATTTTGGATTTATAGAATGCCATTTCGATAGTTGCCTGAAGCTCTCTATCTTCAAATGGTTTGATCAAATATCCGAAAGGAGCAGAACTGGTAGCTTTTTGTAATATTTTTTCATTTGCATAGGCTGTAAGAAATATGATCGGGATATTGAAGTTATTATAAATTTGTTCTGCTGTTTCAATACCGTCCATACTGCCTTCGAGTTTAATGTCCATCAAAACGAGGTCGGGACTAAATTCAACAGCTTTTTCTATAGCTTCTTTACCGATAGAGACAATACCGACAACAATGTAATTAAAACCTATTAAGGTTCGTCGAATATCTTCTGCAATTATTTTTTCATTTTCGACTATCAGTATTTTCTTTTTTCCCATCGAAAAACTTCCTTTGTGACATTTAAAAAAAGTATCTTATTTTAGTCAATTAAACAAAATGAATTTACTAATTATTTTGCTTATTTTCGTACATTCTTTTATCAGCAAGAGCGATAATTTCATCGATAGTACTCGCATCTTTAGAATTCCAAAAAGCACTTCCAATAGCAAAATTTACAGGGAATGGAAGTTTATTTTTTATAGTATTGCAGGATCCCAAACTTTCTTCGATCCTTTTTTTCAGGATATTAACTTCCTTGCCGGTTTCAGGAAGCATAATAATGAATTCATCACCTCCGTTACGAACAACAATATCAGAATCTCTTGCTTTATCTACCAATAAAAAAGCAACATTCTGAAGTGCTTTATCTCCCATTTGATGACCATAATTATCGTTAATGCTTTTTAGACCATTAACATCGATCACTATAAATGCAATAGATCTTTTATATCTTGTAGAATGCTTTACCTCCTGCTTAAGGGCTTGATAAAGATAAAATCTATTATAAACATTAGTTAAAGGATCAAGTATTGCCTGCTCTCTTAGTTCGTCCTGCAAATGTATTCTCTTCAGCGCTTCGGATGTATGACCCAGTAATAATTCAAGTAACTTCTTATCATTATTGTTAAA
>JAUVLE010000152.1 GCA_030595905.1 Candidatus Cloacimonadota bacterium
AACAGCAACTTTTATGATATTGGGAAACACGTGTACACGAAATTGTGCATTCTGTGCTATCGATAAAAATAAAGACAATTTACAGAAACCGGATGAGCAAGAACCGGAAGCAATCGCAAAATTATCAAAAGAACTTGGATTGAAACATATTGTGGTTACCACGGTTACTCGAGATGATCTCACTGATGGAGGTGCATCACAATTCCTGGAAGTTGTAAAGTGTATTAGAAATTATTGCGAGAATGATGTCTCTATTGAACTATTGATCTCAGATTTTAATGGAGACTTGAAACAAGTGGAAAAGGTAGTGAAAGCAGGTCCGGATATTTTGAATCATAATGTCGAGACTGTACCCAGATTATATC
This sequence comes from Candidatus Cloacimonadota bacterium, assembly GCA_030595905.1. Lineage (GTDB taxonomy): Bacteria > Cloacimonadota > Cloacimonadia > Cloacimonadales > TCS61 > JACNIV01. The sequence continues at coordinate 366 of JAUVLE010000152.1, forward strand.
CAACAGTAAGACCATTGGCAAGTTTTCAGCAATCGCTGAATGTTCTGCGAAAAGCGCGGCAGACAGATAAAGCGATACTTACAAAAAGCGGATTTATGGTGGGTTTGGGTGAGACGAAAGAAGAAGTGCTTAACCTTCTGAAAAGTCTTCGGGATATGGAGGTCGATATTGTAACTATCGGACAGTATATGGCTCCTTCACGAAAGCATCATCCTGTTATCGAATATATCCATCCGACAGTATTTGATTATTTCAGAGAGGAAGGAGAGAAGATGGGATTCAAAATAGTAGAATCCGCACCTCTTGTGAGAAGTTCTTTCCACGCAGAAAAAGCGAGAAAATTTTTAAATATAAGAACACCGATAAACAACACGCAGAAATATTTATGTAATGCTATGTAACTTAAGTATCTTTGTGGTAAAAAAAATAGGAGGAAAATATGCAAATAACAATAACCGCACGTCATTTTAATTTGACAAATGCGATCAGAGACCACATCAACGATTCTTGTGGGAAATTAGAAAAATACTTTGAGAATATTATTCATGCTCACTTTGTGCTTTCATTTGAGAATAATCAAAATAAGGTTGAATTGGTTATTCATGCTCCAAAACACAACCTGAAAAGTGAAACTACAGAAAAAGATATGTACCTCGCTATCGATACGGTTGTAGATAAAGTTGAACATCAGATCAAGAAAATGAAAGATAAATGGACAGATCACCATAAAAAAAGCCTGAAAGAAAACACGCGTTTTGTTTATGCAAACCTTATTGAAAAAGGTAAAGGTAGGAAAACCGTGAAAATAAAACGGATATTAGCTGAAGATATGAACGTTAGAGAAGCTATGGAGAAATTCGATGAAATCAAAGATTCATATCTGATCTTTAAAAATATCGAAACCGATAGAGTTAACGTTTTAGTAAAAAAAGATGAACTGCATTATAAATTGATTGAACCATAAAAAAATTGCCTGCTCTCTTTTGAATACTTTAGAACAGGTATTTGTAAGGAAAAAAAAATGAAAAAGATCAGCGTAAAAGATTTTTTCAAAAATAGAAAAAAAGAATTCTCTCTTTCTCTTATTACTCAGCCGGAGACGATGAATAAAAATATTATCAGTCAATATCTGAATCGACCGGGTCTGGCTTTTGCCGGTTACTTCGAAAGATTTGCTTATCAACGTATTCAGATACTTGGTGAAACAGAGATCAGTTATTTACAATCTTTAAGTGATGAAGACCTTTTTAATATTGTTAAAGAAGTGCTGGTTTATGATATCCCCTGTTTTATTGTTACAAAGGGACTATCTATTCCTCAGCAGGTAGAGTTTCTGGCAAATGAAATGAACATTGCTATTTTAAGTTCACGATTGACCACAGACAAGCTTTATCATTCTCTCAGAAAATATCTCGGGGAGTATTTTGCTCCCACAAAAACGATTCATGGCACACTTGTAGATGTTTTTGGTGTGGGGATTTTATTGACCGGAAAAAGCGGAATTGGAAAGAGTGAATGTGCTCTCGACCTGGTGGAAAGAGGGCAGAGACTTATCACGGATGATGCTGTAAAGATAGTCACTCAGGATGAATGCGTTATGGGAACTTCTACAAATGATTACGGGCATTTTATGGAAGTCCGGGGAATAGGGCTTATTGATGTAGCCAAAATGTTTGGAATACAAGCTGTAAGGAAACAGAAACGGATAGATGTCCAGATTGAACTGATGCCGTGGAAAGATAATATGGATTATGAGAGAATCGGGTTAAGTGAAAATTATGTTGATATCCTCGGTATAAAAATTCCAATTATTTATCTGCCGGTATCTCCCGGAAAGAACGTCTCTGTGATCATTGAAGTGGTTGCAATGAACCATATTATGAAACTCTACGGCTATGATGCAGCAAAAGAATATACAAAAAAATTACAACAAGACCTGCAAAAAAAAGCAAAGTTCAGAAATGATTCTTTAGAGTAATAAGATACCTGAAATGAAGTTATATTTCAAAATTGAATTATTGAAGTCAAACATCGATAGAGAACTATGATAAGAAAGACAATAGAGATAGTGAATAAGTTGGGAATGCATGCCAGACCGGCAACGATGATCGTGAAAGCAGCTACGAAATACAGGTCTGATTTTCGCATTATAAAAGATGATATGGAAATAAACGGCAAAAGTATTATGGGAGTAATGACACTGGCTGCCGAATTTGGTTCGGAACTGGATTTGATCGCCGATGGACCCGACGAAGAATATCTTATAAAGGAAATCACAGAACTCTTTGCTTCCAAATTTGGAGAAGAATGATGATAATACTAAAAGGAGCCTCGGTTTCAACTGGTATCGCCATCGGGAAAGCAAAGATCATAGAGAAGGAAGTTCTTCAGATCACCAGAAAATCTATCAAAGATCATGAGATCGAAACTGAAATAGAAAAATTTGAAAAGAGTGTTTCACACGTCCTAAATGATATCGACCTGCTGATAAAAGATCTTGCGCAATCCAAAGATCATGCTGATATTCTCACAACACACAAAATGATACTAATTGACCCGGAATTTACTTCAAAGATCAAAAGATCTATTTCAGAAGAACTTATGAGCATGGAACATGCTATCAGTGAACATTTCAACGAGATCGTGGATATTTTTAATAATATGAAGGATGATTTTTTCTCTCAACGGTCATCGGATTATGAAGATGTGGCATACAGGCTGCTCAGCCATATTCTGGATAAAAGCACCGACAGATTCGGAAACCTCGATGAGAATTCTGTTCTCATAATGGAGGACATTTCTCCTTCTTCTGTTACAAAGGTTTTTGCAAAGAATATCTGTGGTCTTTGCACAGAGAAGGGAAGTAAAAATGCGCACAGTTCGATCATCGCACGTTCTATGAATCTTCCAATGCTCGTTGCAGTTCACGGTTTGCTGGAAAATGTAAAAGAAAATGACAATATTATCATAGATGGGAATGCTGGAAAAATAGTTATTTCCCCGGATAAGAAAACTATTGGTAAATATTCAAAAATATTAGAACAGCAGAAAAAGGAAATACACAAACTTAAAAAAATTCTAAATATTAAGGCAGAAACTTCTGACGGGAAAAAGATAAAACTGATGAGTAACATCGAGATACCGGAAGAGATAGATCAGGTTATCAAGAATAGAAGTGAAGGTATCGGACTTTTTAGAACAGAATTCCTTTTTATGGATGCAGACGAATTTCCTACCGAAGAACAGCAATATCAAATTTACAGGAAAATAACCGAAAGATGTGCTCCTGAACCAGTAGTCATCAGGACTATCGATGTTGGTGGAGATAAACTTTCCAAACTTTTGAATATAGGACATGAACTCAATCCGAATCTTGGTTGTCGGGGTATCAGGATTTCACTGGAATATGTTTCCGTATTCAAAACACAGATAAAAGCGATCTTACGTGCAAATACAAAAGGTAATGTGAAAATGATGTTCCCGATGATCTCATGCGTTTCGGAAGTGCTGAAAGCAAAAAAGATTATTGAAGAATGCAAAAGTGAACTAAAAGAACAGAATATTTCCTTTAATCCGGCAATAGGTATAGGTGCAATGATCGAGATACCTTCCGCTGCCATTACCTCTGACGATATTGCAAAAGAATGCGATTTTCTAAGCATCGGAACCAATGATCTTGTTCAATATACTCTGGCAGTAGATAGAGATAATGAAACAGTGTCAGATTATTATCAACCAAGCCATCTTTCTGTTCTCAGACTTATCAAAATGACGATTGAAAATGCTCATTCACATAACATCAAAGTTGCGGTCTGCGGGGAAATGGCTTCCGAGAAAAAATATATTCAACTGCTTATCGGTTTGGGAATAGATGAACTCAGTGTAAGTCCGGGAAGACTTCTGGTGATCAAGAACGAGATACTACAAATAGATTCCGGGAAAGCAGAAGAACTGGCAGGGAAAATATTTAGTGCATTAGAGGGTGAAAAATAAATAAAAAGGAAAATATATTTATGTTAAAAGGAAAATATCTATTTACTTCGGAATCCGTAACGGAAGGTCATCCTGATAAAATGGCAGACCAGATTTCGGATGCGATTTTGGATGCAATGTTAAAGCAGGATAAAAATGCACGAGTAGCTTGTGAAACATTCCTGACTACAGGAATGGCATTAATTGCAGGAGAAATAACTACAATTTGTTATGTAGATATTCCAAAGATTGTTCGCAAAACCATAAAAGAGATCGGATATACAAATGCTGATTACGGAATTGATTATCACACTTGTGCCGTACTAACTTCAATTGATAAACAATCCGGTGATATTGCAATGGGTGTGAACAAAACATCAGATCATAAACAAGGGGCAGGTGATCAGGGAATGATGTTCGGATATGCCTGTAACGAAACCGAAGAGTTTATGCCAATGACTATTTCTCTGGCTCATAAATTAGCTCAAAGATTAGCAAAAGTAAGAAAGGATGAGATCATCCCGTATCTTCGACCGGATGGAAAAACACAGGTCACAATCGAGTATTTCGATAAACAGCCCATTAGAGTGGAAGCTGTGGTTATCTCTTCCCAACATCATCCGGAAATAAGCCATGAACAAATAGAAAAAGATATTATTGAGCATGTGGTCAAACCGGCTATTCCATTTGAACTTATGGATGATAAAACAAAAATATTTATCAACCCGACCGGTCGTTTTGTAACAGGTGGTCCTCAGGCAGATACAGGACTCACAGGCAGGAAGATCATTGTGGATACTTATGGCGGAAAGGGAAGTCATGGCGGTGGAGCATTTTCCGGCAAAGACCCTTCAAAAGTGGATAGAAGCGCTTCTTATATGGCAAGATACATAGCCAAGAACATTGTGGCTGCCGGTCTTGCAAAGGAATGTGAAGTTCAGATAGCCTATGCTATCGGTGTGGCAGAACCGGTTTCCGTAATGGTTCGCACATTTGGAACTGGAGCTCTGGAAGATGGGAAGCTGAACAGTATTGTCCGAAAAGTGTTCCCGCTTAATCCGGAAGGGATCATTAAACACCTGAGATTGAAAAGACCGATTTATCAAAAAACTGCAGCTTATGGACATTTCGGAAGGGAGTTGGAAGAATTCACCTGGGAAAAAACAGATATGGTGGAAAAACTTAGAGAACTCAGCTGCTGATCTGCACGGATAAAACGGATAATGTAATTAGACTTTTTTCGAGTCGAAACTTTAACTTACAACTTCTTTAAGATTTTTTCCACTCGCTTAATTTGACTTGGATTAAGATATTTTTTCCGCTTATTCAGAACTTCAATAAATCCTGTTTTATTTTTCTCATTTACAGCATCAAAGATAAATTCAGAGTACATCGCTACACTTTTAGGACGACAGGTTTTTAATAATTCCAATAAATAGGGAAATATCTTTTCATTATATTCCATTTTAGTAAAAGCGATTTTAGACAAAGTTAATATTCCGTTATCAACCGTGATTACGGAACCATTTTCAATTGCTTTTTTTATTTCCTCGAAATGTGGAAAAAGTTCATCTGCTTTCAGTTTAGCGATTGTAGATAATGCGATCATTCCTCCCCAGATAAGCCGGTTGTTTTTACTTTTTATCAGCTTCAGGAAGTCTTCAACAAAATTTCCTATCAGTTCAGGATCGATGTAACCGATTTCGTAGAGCACTTTGATGCAATCGCCTTGGATATTCTTATTTTCATTCCACAAATTTTCAGCGATCTCTTGAATTCCCTTTTTGTTTTTTGTCTCTGCAAGTTCTCTTGCTAATTCCTGATCCGGAACGGCATCTTTTCTGTTCTGAAAATATGAGAGTTTATTTAGAAATGACATAAGTTTTCTCCTTAATTTTTTTCTAATAAATGCGTAGAAGAAATTTTTGTCAAACTTCTTTTTATATAAGATTTTATTGAAATCCTTAACTTATTATAGAGTAATTTACTAACTCATATATATTAAATAATTAGAGATTATTTATAATAAATATAACTTAAAACAATTGACCAATCTAGCATAGATTTTTTTTTAGTATAGCAAATCGGAGGTTAAATTTTTCCTCATATTTTGTACATTATTAAATCTCGATTTTAGATCATAACCAGAAGTGGGTGTATGCATAACAGACTGAAAACTAAGTTTTTAGGTTTCGAGGTCAAATCGCCGCTGGTTCTTCCTGCAGGCATTATGGATATGTCGTTTTCTGCGTTTAGTATCTCCACTGAAAATGGAGCTGGAATCGTAACCAGTAAATCTTTAACACTCGAACCAAGAAGCGGTCATAAGGGTCCTGTTGTTGCTGAGTTCGAAGGCGGATTTCTAAACTGTATGGGTTTGTGCAATCCAGGAATTGTCGATGGACTTGCCGAAATAAATAAATTTAAAGAACGCTCCGATGCTCCTGTTATCGTGAGCGTTTTTGCTACTAATGTTGATGACTTTCTAAAACTTACGGAATTTGTAAATACTTCAAAAGGTGATTTCCTGGAATTGAATCTTTCCTGCCCGAATGTTTTCGACGAATTCGGAATACCGCTTGCTGCTTCCAAAGATGAAGTTCATAAAATAATAAAATCAGTTAAGAAAATATCTGAATTTCCCGTAATTGCCAAACTTTCACCGAATGTTTACGATATTGTTTCGATTGGAAAAGCTGCCGAATCTGCAGGAGCAGATGCACTTTCTATGATCAATACGGTCGGTC
>JAUVLE010000245.1 GCA_030595905.1 Candidatus Cloacimonadota bacterium
CATTAATTTCCCAGACATCACCGATCAGATTCTTTTTAAAATCAGAATTTTGCTGAATATCTTTTGAAAATAAATGTGAAATTTCTTCTATCAGGTTATTCACTCTATTCCATTTTATCTCATTCTCGATGATAGAAATAATCGACATCGCTGCATAATCAAGCATTTCGGGATCATCTTTATAATATGAATAAGGAACAACTTTCTTTAAGTTTGAAACTACGCCTTTTTCAGAATAATCCTCGCTTTTCTCGACATATCTGATGAGCGATTTTACCACTTTTTTCTGCAAAGATGAAGATTCTATCAGCAGATCACCATCCTCATCATTCATATAATCTACCAATTTTGTTGTAAGGTTGGAAGTTGGAATTTCCTGATCATTTTGAGTTAGATATTTATGCAGAATTTCTTCTAAATCATTTTGTCTTTTATTTCAAAACCATAATGATCAGCATCATAGAGAATTTTATTTGAAATGTTTTCCATTCTTTCCTGATTTATTTCTTTTAGATTGAAATTTGATTCTGTTAAATCTATCATCAAAATATCAGAATTTATATTTTCGGAAATAAATCGCTCTATTTGACTGGTTATAAGATTCGCTTTTTTTGTATTAACTGTTCCCAGTTTTGCCTGAATTAATCCTTCATTATTTTGCGAATTGATCAATTGTGGGAGAATTTCGTTCCCTTCCAAAAAGAACCAGAGATTCGCCACTCCTTCGCGGGTTTCGGGAATGCAATAACTATCATTCATCACATCATTCATCTCACAAATTAAATCTGCAATCGATTGCGGACTGTGCACATCCGGCAGGCTTTTCAGGTATTTTTCCAATTTTATCATTTCTTTTAATACAGCAGGTTCCTGCAGATCGCCTTTCACTAAAATCTGGATAGGAATGGATCCACCGAGTTTAGATTCCATCATATCTTCTGCCTGACGAATCTCACTATCTTTCTTAAAGTAATCCACCATATTTACTTCTCTATTTATTTTAAAGAGCGAGAAGATTCCAACAAAAACAATAAAGAACCCGATGATCAGAATTACAATTTTTCTTTTTAGAATTAATCTGCTTAATCCGCTCATAAAGCGATTCATTAAAGTCGGTTCAAGAGATTTCTTTTTTGCTTTGATTTTGGGAGCAGGCATAAATGACAGTAGAGCAGGCAGAAAAGTGATGGCAACAAGATAAGCGAACATAACTCCGATTGCAGTGAAAATTCCAAACTCTCTGATAATCGTAAGATTGGAAACTAAAAATGCTAAAAACCCGATGGATGTGGTCAACCCTGCCAGGAAAATTGGCACACCGACTTCGCTGATAGTGTCTTTGATAGCTTCGATTTTATTATCACCTTTGCGAATATCTTCCATATATTTGTTTACCAGATGAATTCCGTAAGCACTGCCGATAGCGATAAGTAAGATAGGTATTCCATCAGAAGCGATTGTGAGTTTTATCCCAAATAAAGACATTAATCCCAAACCCCAGGTTGTACTGATGATCACAGTTACGAGTGGTAATATCACTCCACGCTTGCTGCGGAAACTTATTGCCAGAGTTATGATCAACAAAAGTAGAACTATCGGAAGCAATTTGACAACATCGGAATTAATAACATCGGTTAGATAAATCATCTGGAAAGGAATACCGGCAAAATATAGTTTTTCATTTCCTGTTGTAGATAGGACAAATTCTTTCATTTCTTGTCCAACAACAAGCCTGTCAGCATCTTCTTTTAATCGGGCAATAACTATTGCGATAGTTCCATCATCCGAAATGATATTTCCACGATACATTTCTTTGGATAATGTGTAATTTTTAATGCTTTCCAGTTCATTTTTTTCAGATGGAATATTTCTCTCATCAAACAATTTTCCAACTTCCAGTCCATCTTCCATTTTCTTAATATCGATAACATCCGTAAGGCTGGTCACATAAGATATTTCCGACATTTCTTTGAATTTTTGTGTTATCGTGTTTACACGATTCAATGTTTCAGGATTGAAAACATCATCTGTTTCCAAAGCTACCATTGCCAAAGAATTACCACCGAATTTATCTCCGACTTCATTGAATAAAACTACATTCGGATCATCCTGCGGTAAATATTCCAGAATGTCACTGCTGATTTCCAGTTTTCTTATTTGGAATGCCATAAATACTGTTATAATAATTGTTCCAATAATTATCGGAACACGATATTTCAGTACCAGTTCTGCGAATTTTCTCATACTTTTTTCTCCTGTTATTTCTTATTTATTTTTAGGTCTTCTTGATTAATTCTAAGTTAAAGAAAACTTGACTTAAGCCGTAGGGCTTGAGTTAAGTTGACTAACATTAGCGAGTTAGAAAACTTAAATCAAGTCAGCTAAAGCAAACTTAATTCAAGCTTTCATTAATCAAAAAGATTAAACGAAATTAACATCGTATAATTTACTATTTAGCATTTTTAATAAATAATTAATTGAAGCTATTATTAAAATTAATCCAATAATTTCTCCAATACGATATATTGTGAGCAGTTCTTTTGCTTTTTTCATACTTTTATTCTCCTATAATGCTTTCCTCTATATTTTTTATAGTATATTCAAAGTTATCAAAATCGTTTATTATACCTGTAGAACTTTTGTAATAAACCAGTTTATTATTAAATATCATTGGAAAATTTTCTCCTGTAAAATTTGATGAGTCAAGCCTGTCAGTAGCAAATCGAGCAGGCCATCCGGTAACTTTTGCACAATATGTTGAATAGACTACATAGTTTGTCACTTCATACCAGGCAATTATATCAGCAAGAGCAATATATTCTTCTCCGAATTTTTCTTGTCCTTTTTCAATGGCATTGTCTATTGCAACCTGAAAATCTATGTTTGGAGTAAATTTCAAAAATGAACCGCAAGAATGTTCACCTTCAACTCGTTCTTCAGCATAAATTAATTCGTTGCCTTGATCATTATAGCTATCCGGTAAGGAAACAAAGTTTTTTTCGGTGCATCCTGCAATTATGAACGCTATTAAAAGCGCAACGAAGACTGTAATTGAACATCCTTTCATAAAATCTCCTTAATTGAGATATTAAAATAATTTTTCATTATCATTTCCCTGATTCAGAAGTAAAATAATCTCATTTTTTATCATCAATGTATATTTCTTAATTGCTTCCTTATTGGAATTAGAAAAGTCTGTTACAATTGGTTTTCCTATTTTTGCTATTATTTTATAAGGACGGGGTATTGTTTTACCTAAAGGTAAAGCCTTATTAGAATTAATTATCACAACCGGCACTACCATTGTTTTTGTTTTAAATGCTATAAAACTGGCGCCATCTTTAAATTCCTGTAATCTCCCTTCTTTACTAATTTTTCCAGCAGGAGATATTAACAAATTTTTACCGTTGTTAATTTCCTTTATAATATATTTAATTGAATTATAGCATATTGTATCACTTTTTATGGGGATACCATTAACAAGATATAGAAGTAATCTTGGAATTGTTTTATTAAAAAAATCTGCTTTGTATGCTACTATTGATTTCTTATTTGCTACAGCAATAATTATAAATAAATCTAAAAAACTGAAATGATTTACTGCATAAATATATTGCTTTTTATTATCTATTTTTCCCATTTCTTGAATAGAAAATCTATGGTAAGATAATAAATATATTTTTATAATTTGTCTTACAATCCAATAAATCATTTTTCTTTCACCAATTTAAAATTATTGAACCCCATGTATATCCATCTCCTAATTAAAATCGTTATACATTACTGCAATTGATACAGGTCTGTAATGTCAATATCTTCTAAATCATCCCCTTTACTTATATGGATAGTTTGTGGAATCGTAATGCCTAAAAGTGTATCAGCCACGCCATAATAGCCGACTCTATCTGTATCCAGATCAAAAATAATATTATTATTGGCATCATCAATTGCTGCTACATAGTAATC
>JAUVLE010000115.1 GCA_030595905.1 Candidatus Cloacimonadota bacterium
GTTACTTCTTTCTGAATAGCCAATCCAACTATGTTAATAAGTTCTCCTACAGATTTTCCACCATACATTTCACTGCCGATAATTACACCGTTAAGAGGAGATACGATCAATTTTACCATCACTTCTTTTGCATCTTTTATTGAGCCCGGATGTCTATCTACATCTTTAAATTCACCCGCAATATATTCGATGTTTGCATATTTCGCACTTTGTTCTATTGCACCGGCAGAGGCAAACACTGTTCCACCAATTTCTGTGGAAAAAACAGATAGAGTTCCCACAAAATTTCTTAGAAGATTTATTCCAAAAAGATTATATCCAAGTATCCTTGCTTCTGCAGTTGCTGTAGAAGCAAGCATAATGCTATCTGTTCTACCGGTAACAAAACCTATTGTTTGTGAACAATCTCCTACAGCATAGATATCTGCTTTTGTTGTTCGCAGATAATTATCACATCTGATAGCTGCATTGCTATTGATCTCTAAACCGGCTTTTTTTGCTAATCCCGTATTTGGTTTGTAGCCAATAGAAGAAATCACAAGATCTGCTTTCAACTCTTCTCCACTTGTTAGTCTTACTCCTTTTACTTTTCCATTTTCACCGATGATTTCTTCAATTTTATTATTTGTGTAGAGGTTTACATTAGCATTCCGGATGATTTCATTTGCTTTTATTGCTATCTCTTTCGAGAAAGCACGATAAAGACAGAATTCTTCCATTTCCACTAATGAAACGTTCTTGTCTTCAAATTTGGCAAGTTGTTCCGCTACTTCCACACCAATAAATCCACCTCCGATTATTACGATATTTTTAGCTTCGGTTGTTTTCCTTTTTAGTGCTTCAATGTAGTTATAACTTTTCTTGATGTATTCCACACCTTCCAGATCGTATCCTTTTATGAAAGTAGGAATAATCGCAGTGGAACCTGTTGCAAAGACCAGTTTTTCGTATGAGAATTCATTTTCATCCTGGGTTTTCAAAACTTTTTTATCAATATCGATCTCAGTAACTTTGTTAATTAAAACTTCTCCTCCGGCAGCAATGAAAGGTTTAGGGCTCATTGCATTCTGAGAAATATTTTCCAGATCATGGAAAACATAAGGAATTCCACAGGGAACTAAACCTTTTTCTTCCTCTTTGATCATCAGGAATTTTTTTTCGGGATTTTGTTTTTTTCCCGTAACACCGGTAATAACACCGGATGGACCTCCGCCAATAATTATAACATCATACTTTTTCATTGTACATCCTCCTCGTATATTATTTTTATACTTTATTCTTTATCTTCTTTTTTGAAATTAAAAACACAAAAGGTATCGAACCTAATGAGACTAACGCTGATATTCTGTATGTTAGATCGAGTCCTATTTTATCGGCTGCGAAACCCACCAGCATGATCATCACAGAACTCAGTATAAAGTTTATGGTCATGTAGATGCCATTGATAAAGGACATATGTTTTGAATCTATATCATGAACAAGTGCAAGCAGAACAGGACCGCTTCCAAACAGGAAGAATCCGGTTATAATAAGTATCGGAATAATAAAATTACCATTTGAAGTTATGAACAGCCACATCAGAATTGGATTCATTATCGAGATAATGAGTAGAGAATATTTTCTTCCGATCTTATCGGAAATAATGCCGGAAAAAATAGTTCCTCCGGCTCCGGCAAATTGCAATATGGAAAGCGAAATTCCTGCCATCCACAAAGATGAACCTTGTGAAGTGAGATATGTGGGGAGATAGATCGTAAGTGCAGCTTTCATTGCAGCTCTGAAAAAAGTGAATCCGGCCAAAGAAAGAAAAAAAGGAAGCAACCTGATGAAAGTTTTGCGTGCTCCGATTTCCCTTTTCATGTCGAAATCATTTTTTATTACTATTTTTCTAAGCCGGAAATAAAGGAAGGTAGACGCAATCAATCCGAGTGGTATCAGGCGATAAGTTCCTTCCAGTCCCCACAGAGAAATAGCTCCCAGAATTGTGAGTGGACCAAGCGTGCGTGCAAGTTCTCCACCTAGCATATAGAAACTCATTCCCTTACCGATCTGTTTGTGGGATACATGTTTTATCATAACAGGTGCCGGTACATGGAAAAGAGTTGAACTGATCCCTGCCACAAAGATGAGGATCACAAGTACAATATAATGTGGAGCAACACCGATAAGGCTCATCGCTATAGCGGTAATTGCAGGAGCAAAAATAATGAAATATCGAACACAAACCTTATCTGCGATCAAACCGACAAACGGATTTGCAAGAGAAGGCAATTTCCTTACTACATCCAATAACCCGGCCAGAAATACAGTGATTCCAAGTTTATCAATAAGAAGAGGAAGAATGGGAGCAAGAAAAGCAGAAAAACTATCATGAACAAAATGAGCAAAGGAAATTAAAAGAACATTGCTGTGCTGGAAGTTTTCAGATTTTTTCATTTTTCTACCAGCCTGTAAAATATCCTGCCAATCCAAAGAGGAAACCGATTATTAGATTAATAAACTTTACAGAAAAAAATCCTCTTCGTGATTCTGCCAACATAGGCAGCATGCCGTGTCCATCCTGTACGATAGAACTGGCAGCAAGAATGCTGAAAGGAATAGCGCCTTCTGCAAAAAGAGTTACGAATATCATATGCGGACCGGATTCGGGGATCAATCCGATCAGACAAGCAATTGCTAAAATCATCAACCTGTTCGTCTCGATCCAATTTCCGAGATCAATGTGTTTCAAAAGTAAATTCATAACAAGAAGTGTAGCAAATGTCCACAGAAATATCTTTGGAATATGTACTTTCACGATGTGATTCCACAGATGTTCTTCCAGGAAATGTTCGGGGACGGTGAGCACAATAAATAGTGAAATGCAAGATGTAAGAAGCAAGGTTATCCTGATCCAGTTCCATTCATTTGGACCTATTTCTCCGAAAATTATTCCAACAAAAAGAACAGAAAGAATTAATATTAACAAAGTTCTTTGGGCAGAGGAATGCTTCAATTGTTCGATAATTTTTCCCTTTGGATAGCAAACGCATCTTTCTTCATCATGAAGTGAAAATTTATTTAATCTTATCTTTTTATTAATAAATTCTAAAGGCAGGAATCTATCTGTCAAAAATCCTGCGACAATTCCAACAGCAAAGATAATGATCGTAAGCAACAGAGCTTTTGTCGGGAACATTGCCAGCATTACAAATGCCTCATCGCCGCTGGTTGCGATCATAGCAGTGACCAGTGCTCCGAACGATATTACTCTGTGCGAATAAAGAGCTACTGCTGTGAAGGCACCCAGGCATCCGGGAATAGCACCCAATAATCCTGCGAGAAGATATTGTGCCCATTTCCCGCTCTGGACTTTATCGTGCCACACGCTTTTCGTTTGAACATTGATGTATTCAATTATCAACATCATCACAAAGACGAAGCTGGTTATCATTAATGCATGATTCAGAATTTCAACTAATATTTTCATTTCTCTTTAATCTCGAATATATTTCCCAATCTATCTTTAACAAAAACGAGATCATAATTTTTTCTTGGGATTATAATGCAAGTGTAATTATTGCTTTCTGCTTGTTTAATCAAATTTTTTCGAGAATGGACGCTGATACAAATATGATTGTAGCGATTCGGAATAGAATTTCCATTAATAAACAATTCGAGAATTAAATTATCTCTTTGCATTAAATATACTTTTGTTTCTTGATTAATTTGAAAGATTTGATTAGATAATTCATCGCTTATTATAAAGCGTTTTACGATCTTCATTCCTAAAATATTCTGATAAAAATTCTTGATCTCGAAAACATCATTAATTGTAATTCCAATGTGATTTAGCATTTTTTTATTCCCTTTTTAATGTAACACAAACGTCCCCGTTTGTGACTACCTCTCAAAGCAGTACCCAATGAAATATTATTGATTTCACGGGTTAAAAACTTTAAGTTACGTCTTTCATTTCAAAATTACATTACATTTCAGTAGTACACGAGTCCCTTCGTGTATTGCCGTCAGGAACTGACGGGCTACCTGATCGAATATTCAAAATGATTGTGATGCATATTAGTCCCTTTGTGTATTGCCGTCAGGGACTGACGGGCTACCTGATCGAATATTCAAAATGATTGCGATGCATATTAGTTCCTTTGTGTATTGTCGTCAGGGACTGACGAGCTACTCACATTTTTTCCTTTCAAAATTATATCGTTTTCTTTCACACCAATATTTCCGGCAATAACAGGACATTTTGCTTTCAAAAGAAAAAAGATGGATCTATCAATTCCGGAAAGTCCTTCATAATTTCCCTGTCCTTTACTGATTATCATATCTGCATTTTTGAATTTTTCCAGAAATTCTTTATTACAACTTTTAAGAATTGTGCCGGGAGCCGTTGTGCCGGAAGAAATAACTTTTGCGATTTTATCGATTCCGATCTGTTTTGCTTCTTTAAAAGTAATATCGTTTATTACCGGAATTTCACGAACCACGAATGTAACCGGTTTTCCGAGTTCTTCGATCAGGATTTTATCAAAAACTGCTTCTCCGGAATTATCTCCGATATAAAGAATTTCATTTGCCTTATTCAATTCCTGCTTAAATAATTCGTAATCAAAAACAGCAAATTCCTGATGCAAAATTATTTCTATATCTTCTACAATATTGAATTCTTTATCAACTCCCAGATCGATCACATTTCCGGCTACAGCAAGCCTGATAGCAGTTAAAAGACTATCCTCAGACTCCCTGACTTTTTGTGTTAAATTTGGATATAAATGCAATGCGTGTTCGATGTTTTTCTCTTTGATCTCTTTATAAGGATCATCATTTCCGGTAATCTCACTGACCTTTTTATAGATCAGTGCTCCTGTTTCGGGTGGAGTATTTTCCATTGGAATTTCTTGGATCAGTTTTCCAACTTCATCTAATAATTTCTTAATTTTATGTTCATCATTTGTGGCGATGCGTCCTGCTCGTAATGCCTGATTCATAAAACAGGGAAGACAATCTAAATAAGTTTTCAATTTTCAACCTTTTGTAAAATACATTTATTGCCAAATTTTAGAAACTTTCTGGTTCCACCATCATTTTGAATAACATTCAGAACTCTATGATCGAATTTCCTGAAAGTAGCACCGAAAATGATTTTTATATTTCTATATTGTAATAGTTCTTGTGTCATAATAGAAGAAGGTCCAAGCATAAAAATATCACAATTATTATTTGTATTATAAATTAAATTTAGAAAAGTGTTATTAAAAATGGATGTTGAGGTTAAAATAATAGTATCTGCCTTTCTTTGAAATATATTTTGTTCAGTGCTTGATGTTAAGACAGAATTAGTTTTTCTATAATCAAAAACAATAATTGGAATATTATCTTCCTGAAATTTTTTAACGATTGGTTTGAACAATCCAATCATAATAATGTGTTTGTATCTTCTGAAATTTACTATTTCAAAAATATCACCATTTTTTTCAAATTTATTAGAATAATTTAACAATGCATTAAAATAAGCATTTAAAACAATTCGATGGGAAAAATCTTTTAGGTTCAGGTTTGAATAATTGTTGATTTCTGTGTTTATTTTATACCCCAAATTTGCGCAAACCCCAATGTTACCGTTCGTGAGCATTGTAGCTGTGTATTTTATTCCCGTTACGATTTTTTTGATTCTATCAATTTCAAAACCGTATTTTCCAAATAATAATTCCAAAGGCTCAATCATATTTTCTCTATTTTTTTATTTTGAAAAACAATCCTCTGTCTTGTTTATTAGAAGTAATTTTTCCGCTGTCTATCAGTTCGCTCAGATATTTATTCAGTTCATTTAAATGAATGTCCAGAATTTCAGAAAGGTCTTTATCTGTGCACGGTCTTCTTATGATCGTATCCAATATCTGTTCTTCGATATTTTTATTAAAACTTTTTATTTGTTTCCGCGTTTTTGCTTTAGCGATTATTTCCACAGGAAGAGGTTCAAAGAAATCTTTAATTCTCAGCAACTCTTTCTGTGTAACAGATTTGACAAAATCTTCTGTTCTCGGTCTGTCAAGCGTGTTTAGTTGCACCAAATCCGGCTTTATTTTTTGCGTTGTTTCTTTTAGAAGTTTCAATTCTTCATTAGTATCATTTAAGCCGGGAATAAAGAAAATTTCCAAAAATATTTTACCTTTAAATTCTTCTCTCAATCGGATAAGTCCGGTAACAATTTCATCAATATTCAGATATTTATTTGGTCGATTTATTTTTAGGAAGGATAATTCGGAAACAGCATCGAGAGAAGGTAGAAGAACATTAGCACGAGAAACTTCATTGCGAACTTCTTTAACCGAAAAAAGCGTTCCGTTGGTTATCACGGCGACTTTATATTCAGGATAATTGTCCTTTATGAAATTGATCACTTTTCCTAAACCGCTGTTAAGAGTCGGTTCTCCTTGTCCCGAAAAAGTAATGAAATCAAGTTCCGGCTTTTGGTTCAGGTAATCTTGAAGCTCTTCAATCACTTCATTAATTGGAATATATTCCTTTCTTTCAATTGTCAGGCTCGTAGTTCTTCCGACTTCACAATAGACGCAATTTAAGCTGCAAACTTTGTATGGAACGAGATCCACACCGAGTGATATTCCCAATCTGCGAGAGGGAACAGGACCAAATAAATATTTCATAATTATCCCTTCTTTTTAATCAAATCAGAAATTATTTTATTCATACTTCCAAAATTTTACAAAATACGGAAGTATTCAACTGAATGAAATTACAAACTTTTTTCAATCGTTCCATCCGGCAACATATTATCCGGATGATAGATTCCATTTTCTTCTTTTTGAAAACGAATACATTTTTCCCAATCTCCGTGACAATATTTTTCTACCCATTTTTTGTCCAATTTTCCTTGCTCCAGAAAATATTTCATCGGGCAGGATGGATACCATTTACATTCTTTTTGTTTCAAATTGTTTTTCTATTTAAAATAGTTCTCCATTCTGTCAAAAGCTTTATTTATCATTTCCTCTGGTACACAGAAAGAAAGCCTGAGATGACTTTCTCCTGTTGGTCCAAAAGCTATCCCAGGAGTTGTGGAAACTTTGGCTTCTATTAAAAGATTTTTACAAAAAGAAATGGAATCTTTACCCTCTTCCAATAAAATCTTCGGAAACATGAGATATGAACCTCCCGGTTTTATATATTCAAAAACAGAACTGAGATTATCGAGTCGTTCGCACATCAGATTTCTTGTGACCAGATAGTGGTCTTTAAATTCTTTTATACAATCTTGAGACCCTTTTAGTGCAGCAATCGCAGCATATTGAGAAACTACCGGTGCGCAAATTGCAAATGGGATATGTGCTTTTTTTATTTGTGGAATAAGTTCTTCATCTGCGTGTAAATATCCTATTCTCCAACCGGTCATTGCATAACTTTTGGTAAAAGTAAAACAGCTAATAACATTTTTTTTCATTTCCGGAATGGAAGCAATGCTGAAATGTTTATGATCATCAAAGGTAAAATATTCATAAGCTTCATCCGTAATTACCGTTAAATTATTTTCTAAAGCGATCTTTGCTAACTCACGAAGTTGCTTTTCAGAAAAAACAGTTCCGGTCGGATTACTCGGACTGCAATACACAATTGCTTTTGTTTTTGAAGTTACTGCTTTTTTTTTAGCTTGAATATCCAAATCAAAATTTCTATCTTCGAGCAATGGTACTAACACAGGTTTTCCCGAAGCTAATTCTACCTGTCGAATATGAGTTGAATAGGTGGGAGTAGGCAATATCACTTCATCGCCGGGATCGATGGTTGCCATAACAGCCGCAGCTAATCCTTCGATTGCGCCAACAGTTACCAGCAATTCCGAAATATTGGCTTTGATATTATTATCTCTGTTCAGCTTTTTTACAATTTCTTCTCGTAATTCCAGTAGCCCATCACTTTGGGAATATCCTCCGGTCAGTCCTTTTCTAATTGCAGAAATAGCTGCCGTATTGATATGCTCAGGTGTGCCGGAAGTTGGTTTTGCCCAAGATAAAAAAGCAACATCATCGTATTGCTTGGATAATCTGGTCATTTCGTGGATTGCAGATTTTTTGATTTGTTTTACTCTTTTAGATATATTCACTTTTTCCTCCATAATTTTTTAGAGTAAACTTTTTAACATTTTTAAATTCTCAATAGATTTATCAATAAATTCATTATGATAAAGCAAAGAAGCAGGATGAGACAACGGATATATTTTCCGATTTTCAACAGAGAATATATTTCCAATTAGTTTTGGGAATTCCTTTTTTGTAAATTCACTCAGTGAATATTTTTCAAAAAGATATTTTGTTGCATAATAACCAAGAGGAACTAATATTTTCGGATCAATTTCTGCAATTTCCATCTCCAAATATTTGGAACACGCTTTTATCTCTCTTTGTTTTGGTCTTCTGTTTTGCGGGAGATTACACTTTATCAAATTTGTTATATAAATTTCATTTCGAGAAATTTGAGCATTCTGCAATAATGTATCAAGCATTTTTCCGGAAGGACCAATGAACATTCTATTTTCTTTATCTTCCAATTCTCCCGGAGCCTGAGCTATCAACATTATGTCTGCATTAATATTACCTTCTCCCGCCAAAACATTTAAGCGAGTTTTATATAATTCGCAAAGTTTACATTTTTTTAAATTTTTTAAATTCATAATTTATCTTATCGGAATTTTAAAGTTCTGATTCCAATGAAAACAAACCTTGTGAATGGTTACAAACAGAGGGATCCTTCTTGTTGAACCTTCGCAATGGTTGACTTGATCTTTCGACCATTACGGAGGTCTTGTAAACTCGACCATCCGTAAGGTTTTGTTTCAAACTTTTTCGATGTATTTCAGT
Organism: Candidatus Cloacimonadota bacterium; assembly: GCA_030595905.1. Classification (GTDB taxonomy): domain Bacteria; phylum Cloacimonadota; class Cloacimonadia; order Cloacimonadales; family TCS61; genus JACNIV01. Next base: position 8,871 of record JAUVLE010000115.1, read on the forward strand.
GTTATCGGCAGTGAAAAATTTAAAATTCAAATATTTCTCCGACTCCGCCTTCAATATACTTTTCAGGATAGAGAGATTTTATCTTCTTTTTGTGTTTCGTGCAATGGGAAGAACAGACTTGCTCTATATTTTCAAGAACTTCAAATTCCTTAAATCCGTGTAAGCCGCCAATAATTGCAAAGATATTTCCGAATTGCGAGACAGAATCCATAATGTTGCCCACTCCCGGATGTCCGCAGCCGATAATCAGAACAAGACCTTTCTCTGTCTTGATTGC
>JAUVLE010000143.1 GCA_030595905.1 Candidatus Cloacimonadota bacterium
AAAGGAGACAAATATTGACAGAAAACAGTTCAGTTTAATCATAAACACAAATGAATAAATTAGTTTTATATTTTTTAAAAAAATACATTTTTTCGCCAAAGAAAGAGTGGCTTCGTTTCGATTCCATCTTTATGGTGATGGGGATCATTATCTCTGTGGCGACTTTAACCGTAGCGTTATCTATTTTTGAAGGTTATGAGACTGTTTTAAAAAAAACGATCCTTGGAGTAAATTCACATATTTATTTTTTTAATTCCGATAATAAAAATCTGAATAAAGATCATTTGATCCTGTTAAGTACATTTCTGGAAGAACAGCCAGAAGTAGAAAGCTTTGCGGAAGTGATCATAACCCAGGCAATGGCTTCCTATGAAAAAAGAATAAAAGGAGCGATTTTAAGAGGGATAGATTGGAAACAACAGGATCAACCCACGTCCTACAAAAAATATGTATTTGACGGAAGATATGAATTAAAAGAAAAAAATGATATTGTTGTAGGTTATAAACTGGCAGAAGAACTGAATGCAAAGATCGGTGACAGCATAAAACTGATCAGTCCGATGAATTCCAAGATCACACCTTTAGGCTTGAAACCGAAGCAGCAGGAATTCAGGATAGTTGGATTATACAAATCCGGAATGTATGAATATGACAGCAAATATATTTTCCTGGATCTAAATGCTGCTGCAGATTTCTGTTCGATCGAAGATGAATATTCTATGCTCGAGGTTAAATTATATCCGGAATATATCGAAAAGGCAGATTACCTTTCTTATAAATGGGAATTTGATCTTGAATATAAATTTCAGATCAGATCATGGATAGCTTTTAATAGTAATTTATTCTCACTGCTCAAAGTAGAAAAATGGGTTATTTTCATTATCCTTAGCTTTCTGGTTCTGATAGCCTCGTTCAATGTTGTAAGCTCGGTTTCTACATCCATCATAGAAAAACGAAAAGAACTGGGAATACTAAAGGCTTATGGAACTTCCAACAAAATTCTTAAGAAAATCTTTATTGGAAAGACTCTCATAATCTCGCTTCTCGCAGTATCATTGGGACAGGTTTCCGGTATGCTGATAGCTGAATTTCTAAGCTGGCAGACGTTCTATATGTTAAAAGGAGATGTATATTTTCTGGAAAGGATAAATGTATCTTTCAACTTTATGAGCTGGATGATCGTTCTTTTTACATCGATGATCATAGTATTCATTACATCGCTAATTCCCTTAAAGCAAATAACAAAATTGGAAATAACAGATATATTGAGAAATTCGTAACCTGGAGTTAAAATGGATTTATTGAAAGTAGAAAAAATAAAAAAGAGTTATCTGGAATCCACCGGCAAACTTAAGGTATTGAGAGGAATCGATCTCTCGGTTAAAAAAGGTGATATGGTTGCCATCATTGGAGAATCCGGATGTGGGAAAAGCACATTATTACATCTTCTGGGAATGCTGGATAGTGCAGATGAGGGAAAGATATTTTATTCCGGGAAAGAGATAAATGTAAACAATAAGGGTATTAATGAATTCCGTAATAAAAAAATTGGTTTTGTTTTTCAATTTCATTACCTTCTCGAAGATTTCACAGCGGAAGAGAACGTGGCGATGCCGATGTTCATTGCTTCCAGGAATTATAATAAAAGCATAAAAAAGGCAAAAACACTTTTGAAAGCTCTCGACATACAGGATAGAGGAACCCATTATCCGAACCAGTTGAGTGGTGGGGAACAGCAGAGAGTTGCCGTGGCTCGTGCTTTGATCAATGATCCGGAGATCATTTTTGCAGATGAACCTACGGGTAATCTGGATGAACATCATAGCGACGAATTGATAAACCTGATGATAGAATTGAATAAGAAAAATGGACAGACTTTTGTGATAGTTACTCATAACCTGGAAATTGCAAAAAGAATGCACAAGATATATACTCTTAAGAATGGAGTTCTAAGTTAACACGGAATAACTGAAGTGAAAAAGAAAAAGTGGCTGCTGATAATAGTTCTGATAGTTTTTGTTATTAATATATCTTTTTTCATACTTGTCAGACTGGTAAAGGTAGATAAGATCGTTCAGGAAAAATTTTCAAGCTATCTTTCAGAAAATCTGGATGCAAATGTATCTTTTGGTAACTTCGTTTTTAATGACAAACAACTTAGAATATCAAACGTAAAGATAGTTAGTCCCGGGAAATTTATGCTCGATGTTGAACAGATATATGTGGAATATAATCTGCAGAAACTGATATTTTCGCGATTTGCAAATTTGAGAGCTATAAAACATATAAAGATCTATGACCCTGTTTTTAGATTGAATATAGATGCTTCTTCCGGAAAAAAGAAAAAGAAGAAATTTGATATTCCTGATATTAAAAAATATTTTACAGCACTGGATATTTATAATGGGAAAATCACCATTAACATATCAAATAATAAATTTGATATCACTAATACTTGGCAGGATGTATCTATTTCGGTCGATAATACTTCCGAATCTGTAATAAAATTATATGCAGTTTCACAAGAATCATCTGAGATCAAGGCAGATGCGATCCTGAAAAAAGGAAAAATAATATCCGGTCAAATTAAAATAAATGATTTTTTCCCCGACGATATTCATTTACCGGTCTTAGAATCAATTTCATCAAAACTGGACATCAAATTGACCTATGAAGCTGAAAAGCTGACGTATGATGGAAAACTCAAAGATATTAAAGCTGGATTATACAAAAAGAAATTCATAGCAGAGAACATTCATCTTTCCGGTGATGAAAAGAAAATCAGGATAACATCTAAAGAAGTTTATTTCGATAATAATAAGATAGATGCGCATGCGGTTTTGAACGATTTTTTAAATAAAAAAAGAAGTGTAATTGCACTTATTGGTGTGAATGATGTTTCGCTTTCAGATTACCTGGATTTTATTGATGGCAAAGTTGCTGCCGAAATAAATATCGAGGGTAAAATATCCGAACCTGTCATCTCGGCAAAGGTGTTTTCCGACAGCATAGAAATTGCAAAACAGAAAATTGAAAACATCGATCTGAAAGCAAAATTAATTGATAACTCGTTTGTTATTAATTTGAATAATTCATCGTGGGAAGGAAATCTGATTTACGGGAATGGGAAATATTCATTTTCAGAAGGTTTTGAATTTGAAATTAATTCGGATGATCTGTTCTGGAAGAAAAATAATATTGAATTTTCGGGTGATCTGAATTCGAAGATACTTTTTTCTGGTAAACCGGATGTTCATTTGAAAATTGATAACTTGCATATTCATAGTAACAAAATCGGGATCGATGATCTTTTACTGAGAGCAAGATTGGAAGGAGATGATTTCTATGCCGGTCTGTACCGCGAAAAAGGTGATATCCTTCTGAATTGTGACGGAAACTTGAAAAGAAAGGAAACAAATGCCAAGTTGAGTTTAAAACGGTTCGATCTTAATTCTACTTTTCAGAACAATACACTTCCTTTAATTTCCGGTAGCATGGATGTTGAGATAAATAAATTCAGCATAGTGGCTGCTTCTGTGATCCGGGCGTATGATCGGGATTTCGGTAAACTGGATGGCAGGTTTGAAACCAATTTTGTTGCCGACATCACGAATAACAGAACATTTCTTAATTTAAAATCTCATAATGCAAGATTTAATTATGAACCTTTTGAGATAAACCTTTTGGCAGAAGGAACACTTGACAGCATTCATACAAAACAATTCAGAATTAACAAGAAGATCGATGTTGATACCTGGGTTAGATTCAGACCTGTCCTGAACTATGGAATAACACTTTCTACAACTAAACTTAAATTCCGTGATATTGCAAAATATTTTACAGATTATTATACATCCAGCAAACTGATGGGGGATATGAACCTCGATATTGCCTATGATAACTGTGGTGAAGGTTTGATCGCAGGTTCTCTGGATATAAATAGCTTCCGTATCGGGAAGGTCAATGAAATCGATGCAAATATCCGTTTTTCCGGGAATAACTCTTTTATCAAAATCTCAAAAAGTAAAATATTTTGTAAACAGCAGGAAATATTGAACATAAATAGCGATATAACATTAAAGCCGGAATTAAATATTTCAGCATCAGCCGTGATGGAATCTCTTGATTTGCAGAACGTTATTCTTGATTCCAGTATGATCGGTAATGTTTCTGGAAAGTTCTCTTACATGCAGGAACATGGCAACAGGAAAGTAAGTGTTTCACTTGAAGGAACAGAGCTGAAACTAAACAGGTTTCATGCAGATTCGATCAGGTTTGTGGCAGTTCAGGAAGATAGCATTTTGAGTATCGATGATTTTTCTCTGATAGATGCGAAAAATCTGAAACTGTATGCTAAAGGTGCTATTGGTTATAATATACTAAACAGCAATTCCTATGCCGATACAAACTCGATCAATATCTCTTTTGAAGGTGACCTTTTGAAATTAATATCGAAACAAACAAAATCTATCAAAAGAGGAAATTCCAGGTGTAACTTCAATTTGAATGTAATAATGACGGAAAATGGTCTCTCGATAAATCGAGGTGATTTCTCTCTTTCAAGAGGAGTTCTTGAAATAAAAGATCAACCGGAAGAAATTGATGAAATAGCGATTCAATTCGATGTGAAAAATAATATATTCGATCTTAAAAAATTCAAATTTCGTATGGGAGAAGGCAGGTTCTACGTTAAAAATGAAGTAGGATATAACGAGGATGATTTCAAACTGGGTATGCTGAATCTCGGGAAATTCTTTATTCGTACAAATGAAAACGGTCTTCTTTTTCATATGCCGGAATTCACTCCCGGTAATTCTGTGGCAAAGGTCATTATTACCGGTAGATATACTGACGAACTTGAAGTTACAGGTCCTTTTGACGATATAAAAATATATGGTGATATTTATATTTCAAATGGAGATGTTATCTATCCGCCCGATACAGAAAACCTGATGAAACTGTTTAATAAAGTTGCAGTAGAAAAAAAGGAAAGCAGTGCTGCATCGTTACCGTTTACCCTGAATCTTATAGTTCATTTTGGCGAGAATGTGAGGTATGTCACATATCCGGTGGATGTAAAGATCACTCCGGATGGATATCTCCATCTAAAATATGAAGACGGTGAACTCATTCTTTCCGAAGCACTTTTCCTGGCGGAAGAAGGCTCGATAGATATGTTTGGTACGAAAATGCTGTTGGATTATATGAAGATACAATTGAGTCATTTTGATGTTGGAGCAAAGATTTCCGGGCTATTCTACAAAAAAATATCTGATGGAACATTGATCACACTGGAGATATATAATGAAGAAAGCAAAGCCGGAGCGATCGGTACATTAAAATTTGCATTAGAAAGTGATGATCCCAATGATCTCATGACGGATATTCTGGCTAAGTTGAGGTATAACAGAACGATGGATGAAATATCTCAAGGTCAAAAGAAAACGATCTTACAGGATGAAGCTATTCAGATAGCTGGAGTAGGATTGGAAAGTGCTATCATCGATCCTCTTATTTCTCCCGTAGAAAATTGGACACGTAAAGTGCTGCATGTGGATTATTTTCATTTACAGGTTGACCTTATTCAAAATCTTTTTGCCAGCTATTCTTCGGAAAACAAAGAAGAATATTATTATACTCAGGAGAGTAATCAAATTGCTCAGTTCAGTTCCGATCTTTTTCTGAATAATCTTGCTGTAAGTATAGGAAAATACGTTACGAGAACTTTTTTCATCGATTATGAACTCCGGGTTGAAAGACCTAAAGACCTTGCTGTGGAAACTGATACCGGCGTTTACCATGAATTTCTCTTAAGATATGATCTGCCGTTAAAATTCAAAATTTCATATAGATATGATATTCTGCCTTTTGAAGAAAAAAATACACACGAGATTATGCTGGAAAGGTCTTTCAGATTTTAATTTGCTATAGCTTTGCACCAAAGTAAAAAACTCTGGAAATATATTTGACACGATAGCTTTGTTTTTTGATTTTGCCAAACTGGATTTATGCGCCGTGGCGTAAAGATAGAAAAGGAACACTATGAAAAAGAAATTTGATCCTGCTCAGAATTATAAAAAAACCAGGAAATTAGTCGAATATATTCCCCGCAAAAAATCAAAACCTCAGGTTTACAAAAAACTCGGTTTCAAAAGCGGGCTGGAAGTCCATCAACAGCTTAAGACAAAGGAAAAGCTTTTTTGTCATTGCCCGGTTGGAATTTATCAGAATTTTGAAGACTTTGATGCTGAGCTTATCAGGCATATGCGTCCCACGCTTTCTGAAATGGGAACTTACGACGGAACTGCTTTGATGGAATTCAAAACCAGAAAGAACATAACCTACAGGATAAAGAACAAAACAACTTGCACTTATGAAGTTGATGATACACCGCCTTTTCCAATAAACAGGGAAGCACTGGATTATGCTATTGAAATTTCTCTTTTGCTTAAACAGAATATTGTCGGCGAACTTCATATTACCCGTAAACAATACCTGGATGGAAGCATTCCAACAGGTTTTCAAAGAACCGCAATCGTAGGAATTGAAGGTGAAATACCACTTAAAAATAAGAAGGTCAGGATCATTCAACTGAGCATAGAAGAAGATTCCTGCCGCGAAGTTTCTGATATTGGTCACGAACGAACCTACACAACAGACAGGCTGGGAATTCCACTCATCGAAACAGTAACTTATCCCGATATGAAAACCCCCGACGAAGTTATGGAAGCCTGTCATTATATCAGGTTTTTAAATAGAAGTTCAGGAAAAGTGAGAGTTGGGATCGGTGCAGGACGTCAGGATGTAAACGTAAGTATAAAAGGAGGAACACGGGTCGAGATAAAAGGTGTTTCTCATATAAACCGGATACCCGAACTTACTCATAATGAAGCTTTCCGGCAAAAAGCACTTTTGGAAATAAAAAAAGAACTTTTAAAGCGGATCGGCAATCCAAAAAAATGGAAACCTGTTTTTAAGATCATCAATTTTGATATTTCCGATATTCATTATTCTCCTATAAACGAAGCAATGGAGAAAAACTATAAATTGGTTGCTGTAAATCTTCCGGATTTCAAAGGGATCCTGTCTTTCTTTCTTCAGCCCGGGAAAACATTCGCAGATGAAATAATCTGTCGTCTTAAGGTTATTGCCTGTCTGGAAAAACCGAATATGATCCATTCCGAAGATATGAATTCCGTCTTTGACAAAGATCTTCTCGCAGAAAGAAGAAATTTAGTTGGAAGTGAAGATAATGATTCTCAGATCGTTTTCTGGTCATCGGAAGATGATCTTCAGACGGCGAAGGAAACGATCGAAGAGCGTTGCAGGATGGCTTTTGAGGGAGTTCCCAATGAAACCCGAAAAGCATTGGAAGATGGAACTACTGTCTTTGAAAGGGTT
>JAUVLE010000294.1 GCA_030595905.1 Candidatus Cloacimonadota bacterium
TTATTATGATGTTAAAAACAATTAATTAAAAAAAAGGAGAAAACTATGAAAAAGGTTTTTATTTTAGGTATTGTGGTTCTATTCCTGGGTTCTTTAATTGCCCTCGAATCAGACCCGAGTGAAGTAGTAGGGTTTGTGAAATTAGATGCAGCTGCAAGTCCGTCGAATGTTACTTATTCCATGTTCTCGCTGCCATTCACATTCTATGATGCAACTCACACCCAGACAATGGACCTTGATGATGTTGTTGGAGACCAATTAACAGCAGGTAATTTTTTTACTGCTGATAGAATAATGGAAATTGGTGGTAATGATGCATATCTGGCAACAGGTACACCTCCAACTTGGACAGGTACTCTTGTAGATTTCACAATAAACAAGTGTAATTACTTCAAGGTTATGGCTGGTCATTCAGCACAAGATGTATATGTTGCAGGGGCAGTTGAAAATTTTGCTCAGACAATGCCGGATTGTCCTGCTTTACCCAGTGCGATTTCTTATACGCTTGTTTCTTTTGTAGAAGCCGGTAATGTTGCATTAGCTGATATCGGTCTTATTGGAACAGGTTTTCAGTCGGGTAATATTTTTACTGCCGATAAGATAATGGAAATTGGTGGTAATGATGCATATTACGATGGCACAAGTTGGCAAGGTGCATTAACTCATCTTTCACCAGGGAAATGTTATTACATAAAGATTCTTAGTGGGCACACCGGCGTTACAGGTTGGATTTATAATCCTACTGGAGCTGATGATTCTACAATAGTTGGGAAGACTACAAATAAAAGTAATCCAGTTTTTTCAACACCTGTCAGGAAATTATCAGATACTGTACCAGTAAAGAATAATAACTTTAAAAAAATAATTAGAATGAAGGAGAAAAAATGAAAAAATTGACACTTTTTTTTATTGTAATGTTTACCTGTGGTTTGTTATTTGCACAGGATGTTACAGAAACATTCACGTATACGGATAATTGGACCTTTGTTACTCCATTGTATTTACCGGATGGATCTACAGCTATTCCAGGTGGATATCTTATTGAAGTGTGTTTACCTGTTGTTCCCGGAGTAATGGATTATGAAAACGATTGGCATGGTCCGGCACTTACAAATCCTGGTTCGGTTCAACAAATGGTAATTGGTTTTGATGGATTTTTTATGTTCAGCCCTGCTTTCTACTGGTATCAACCAGGTGGTGGAACTGAACCATGTGCTAACACAGGTGAGTCTATCTATTTAAGAATTTATGATGCTGTTGATGTTGTAAGTGCTGAGAACTATATGAACAGTGGTTGGCTTCTTGGTTTAGCAGGAGGTCCTTATGACACCGAAGTTGATGTTTGGGAAGCCTGGGCACCAATTCCTGGTGCCGGACTCCCAATCCCACCTGCAGGTGGAACAGTTGCCTTCCCGTCTGGTGGATCTGTTACTTTTCTGGCTGGAAACAGTGGAACTATTGATTTGGCCTTTGATCCTGCAAATCCTCCTCCAACAATTCCTGTACCGACCCCTCAAAATCTTTGGTGGGACTATGATACTTCAGGAGCAAACATTACTGTTTGGCCGGTAACTCTTCGTTTGGAATTTCCACTTTCTGCAGGAGTAACTTATGCAAGTTCCGCTATTCTTCATGAAACTGAAGCTGTTTGGTATGCTCTAGTTGATGGAAATCCGATTGCGGCTCATCCTGCAAATTTACCACATCAAGCTACTATTTTAGCAAGTATGGTTTACGATTTTAGTACTGATCCTTCATTTGTAGAATTCGAAACATGGACATTATCAGACTGGGGAATGGATAGTGAAAATCCACTTCCAGTTACTCTCACCAGTTTCACAGCAGTTGTTGTCCAGAACGAATTTATTTCTATCAACTGGACTACACAATCCGAATGCAACATGGTAGGCTACAAAGTACATCGTTCCGAAAGTGACTATGCTTCAGTAGATTTAATCTCTGAAATTATCAGTGCAGAAAATACTACCGAGCCGCATGATTATATCTACAATGATTCAGAAGTTTTAGACGGCGTAACATACAACTACTGGCTGGAAGGTATCGATTATGACGGTTCGACAAATCTCTGGGGTCCGATAAGTGCAACCATGGAAGGGGAAATAATTCCTGAACTTCCAAATACAACACAGCTTTTTGGCAACTATCCGAACCCATTCAACCCGGAAACAGTTATTAAACTTGACATCAAAGAAGGTGAAACAGGCGAATTGACTATTTTCAACGTTAAGGGTCAGGTTGTTGAATCTATGAGATTGAATGCAGATTATCATGAAATTGAGTGGGATGCAAAATCTGTTACATCAGGTGTATATTTCTACAAACTGAAAACAGAAAGCTACACTGAAATAAAGAAAATGATGTTACTTAAGTAATATCTGCATAAGATAGATAATTAAACCGCTCCGGCAACGGGGCGGTTTTTTTATTGTGTTTTAAGTCGATACTTGAAATCGACACGAGGTGTGAACCCAGTGCCCCGACACTCCGTGGCGGGATCCACATCTGTCATACCTCCCGATAAATCGGGAATCGGGTATCTGTTTTTTAGTTCAATGGATTCCCGTTTGCACGGGAATGACAATGCCTTTCATGGTATTAATCCGCCTTAGGAGGATTTATCCGCCGGTAGTATCCGAAACTTGTCACAAGTGATTTTATCATCTTGTTATAAGTTGACCACTACGGCTTCTTATGCTTGTCAGCCTTTGGCTGGTTCCCTCGCCGGTGACACAGGAGCGGGAGAGGGACACGCCTTCGATAAAACTACGGCGGTGCAGGCAGCAGGGTGAGGTAAATATTCCTGCTTTGGTTCAATTAGC
>JAUVLE010000227.1 GCA_030595905.1 Candidatus Cloacimonadota bacterium
CCATCCAGAAGTGAAATCTTTCTTCTTAGATATTTGATCACTTTAGCATCATGAGTGGAAAAGATGAAAGTGGTTCCCAGCTCTTCGTTAATTTTTTTCATTGTTTTAAGGATATGATGCGAATTTTCGGCATCCAGATTGGCTGTTGGTTCGTCTGCCAGCACCAGGTCGGGCTTCTTCACGATTGCTCTGGCAATAGCTACTCGCTGGCATTCACCACCGGAGAGTTGCGCAGGTCTTGATTTGATTTTATCAATCAATCCTACCCATTCCAATGCACCTAAAACAGCTTTTTTGCGTTTGGCTGCAGGCATTCCCAAAAGTAAAAGTGGAAATTCAACGTTTTCAAAAACAGTATAAACCGGCAACAGGTTGTAAGTTTGGAAGATAAAACCGATATGTTCACTACGCAAGCGGGAAGATTGTCTTGAGGATAATGATTTAATATCCTTTCCCATTACTTCTACCGATCCTTCACTTTGTACATCGAGTGAGCCGATAATATTAAGTAAAGTCGTTTTCCCTGAACCGCTGGGACCAACAATTCCTGTAAATTCACCTTTTTGAAATTCCAGGTCGATATCCTTTAAAGCAGTAAATTTTCCTCTACCAATGGGATAGTGTTTTAACATCCCACTAATTTTAATATGAGCCATAAGCACTCCTTTATTCTTTTTTAAAATTTTGTTTCTAACATTAATTGAATTGATTTGCTATCTTTGTTACTATTATAATTATGATGACTATTTTGATCTGAATTCCAGAAGAGATTCAAATATATTGATAGATAATCATAATTACGATTGTAAGAAATGAAAAGATTAGAAAGTTCGGATTGCCAGCTATAAGATAATACACTCCTAATTGAATCAAACATTCCAAGAGGATAGCTAATCAATAATGAACTTGCTTCGGGTTTATCGATTGGTTTCCAGATATCTTCATGCAGATCAGAAAAATATTGATGTTCAAATAAACAGTAAATTCCATTTCCAATTCCTAATGTATAATCAGTCCCCACAGTGAATAAACGTGAATAACTATTTTCTTCTGAATTTTTATAAACATTTAAACATGATTCTATCCAGAAACCTATAGCCATATCCCAGCGTAGATCAATTCCGTACTTTGTTTCGGTATCAAAAGGGAATTTATTGATTGGACTTTGATGAACAGAAAAACCAGCTTCGCAATATTTGAAAGGATATTGTATCCTTCCGCCAAATTCAAGATTATTTTCTTCATAAAAAAATTTATCGAGCGAAGTTTCATTATTATCACCCCAGATACCCCACAACCAAATATTTGCGTCATTGATAAAGTAGTATCTTCCAAGAATTGCTTTTACGCCTTCCGTAGTTTTAGTGGGATCGTGTGAATCAATAGTGTCAAACCATTGAAGAGAACGTAGTATTTGGGCAGGACCAAAATTTATCTTCTGTAATCCCACTCTGAATTCAGTTTGAGAATTTGAATATCTTAGCCAGCCTCTATACAATTTACCAGTGATTTTAAAATCATTATTGTTTGTGTTGTTGTAACTCATATTCAGATCGTAAGAAAGTTCTGTATCAAGAAGGTTATCATCTAACCGATATATGTCTACAGTGAGTTCCGGTTTGTAATTTAATTCAGATGCCAGTTTATTTAGATCATTGTATAAAGTGGTTGTTGATGTTATTTGGTGCGTCAAGTTCCATTCAATACAATTGATCTGAACGGTTATTAATACAAAGATGAATGTTGTTATTATTATTTTCATTTTGAATCCACATATTTTTTTCAAGGAAAGAGATTCAGATAATATATGTCAAATTATTAAATATATTTTACAGTTATATAAATAAAGATAAAAAAACCGACAGATGATACCACCTGCCGGTTATGAATATCGAGTTTTCTTAAGATGCTATTTTTTAGGAAGATTCATTTTATCTAATTTGATCTTTTCTCTCACTTGCGAAGTTGGTTTATCGTTAGTCAGTACACATCTGCCATTTTCTACAGTGATAGTACATACTTCCCACCAGGCAGCCGGATCTGTGCCATTGTAGTCATCTACTATGAAGTGATGTGGTCCGAATGTTTGCTGTAAGGCACCATCGAAGAATACCTGAATTGAAGCGTCGGAATATGGGTCTTCATCAAGTGAATAACAATTTACCTGTATTTCATAAACACCCACATTGGCAGTTTCAACAGCAAAGGTTTCCGGTCCATACCCTTGAGTATCATCGATATCCAGGTATCCGTCGGAAATTACAGAATTTGCATAGTAACAGTGTTCTCCGGCTGGGTTCCATGAATGAAGATCAATATCGGCAGTTGGTGTATTCCACCACAAAACTACTTCAATTTCTGGAGCTGTAAAATCACCATAAACAGTAACAATATCACTCAATCCTGTATCGCCGTTAGGACCGTTTGCTCTCATTTGGAGTTCATTCTCTCCAGCAGCTATAGAAATAGTTTCATAAAAAAATCCATAATTATCCACATAGATTTCGGAGTCGATTCCATTAATTGAAAGAATAGCCGTGTTATTAGTGAAAGACTGTCCGTTATCCAGTTCAATGTAACCATTAACATTAATCACATTATCAATGAAATGTTCAAAGTCGTCAGGATCAGTAATTTCAAATACCGGATATGGCGGAACCGGAGCTGTTAAATTATTCTCGAATTCTAGGTAGTCACCATTTTCATAAGTAAAATAAAAGTTAATTTCGTTATAACCTGGAAGATATAACCTGATATGATGATAACCTTCAGAGATAAAATCCTGTTCAATGATAGTTGGGGTTACGAGATTAAGATATGTACCATCAAGATAAATAGATGCTCCCTCGGGAGATGAAGATATAGCTACACCTAAGTCTGTAGGTATTTCTTCCTCACAACCTGTTAAACAAATAAGCACTACGGCTAGTAATAGGAATAATAAATTTTTTTTCATTTTTTTCCTCCTTTTTTGGTTTCGTAAAACAGATTATAATTTACGTTTAAAATGTCAAGCGGATAAAAACTGAATATTTACAATGAGAATGAGTTTTATTATACTTTTTGCTATATTTTCTATGGAAGGATCAATTGATCACAATATTTTTATCCCCAATTTTTTTTTGTAGAATAATTCCACTTACTATAAATATAATTCCAATAATACTTGAGTGCAATATTCTTTCTTTAATAACAATTCGTATAACGTTCAGAGATAGAAAGGGTGTGAGATATATTAAATTATTAACTTGAGCTGTTGTAGATGAATATTTCAGGGCTTTTATCCAGATCACAAAGGTTATTCCCATTTCAAATAAACCTATATAGACTGCTCCAAGAATTCCGGGAAGTGATGGTAATGAAATATTCGGGAAGAGCAACATAAATGTGTAAATACAACCAAAACTAAAACTTAAAAATAGATTTATGACTTCATCTCGTTTATTCTTAACATTTATAATGAAGAAGAGTGCCCAGATAATTGAACTTGAAAGTGCCAGGAAAACTCCGTAAGGTTCATCGATTCTAAGGTTGAAGAGTCTTCCCTTTGTGGAAATCAATAAAACACCAAAAAAGCTGATAAATATCGCAAGCAAACTTTTTAGAGGGATCTTTTGTTTAAGTAAAGGTATGGATAAAATGACGATCATAATAGGCCAGATAAAATTTAGTGGCTGTGCAATTTGAGCTGGTAATAAAGTATATGCTTTGAAGAGTATGATATAATAAAAAAATGGATTCATGAAACCTAAAATAGCAGAATTCAATATTTCCTTTCTTCCTGATTTGAAAATTTTCTTAGTTTTATTTTGAAATAGAATTATTATGAATAATGCTATCGACGCAGATAGGGATGAATAAAATAGCATTTCGACGGTGTTTAAATGATTCAAGGTAAGTTTAAAGGCGGTAGATGCAGTTGACCAAAATAAAACGGAAATTCCAGCGAATATGTAAGCTTTATTTTGATTTACTACGCTTTTACTTTTCTTATTTTCCAAAATAGATTGTTACCTTAACAATTGGATCTCTTCAGTTTAAGTATCTATTTTTATCAGCGGAACCAGCATTTCATCTTCAGTAAGACCGGAATGATGTGCCTTAAATTCCTTTTTCCATTTCCCATTCTGCATATAGATAGATTTCATAGCTGAATCGGAAGTTGCGATTGCTATGTAATCACCAATAAAATCATCAATTTTGTAATGCATCTTACCTTCTCCGAGGAGTTTAGTCCCCAGAAATTCTTCACGATCAAATAGCAGGAATTTATCTCCATATTTTTTGAATGCTTCTTCAAATTGTTCCATTTTGTGTTTCTTAACAAAGAAGCTGATAAATCTTGGTTCC
>JAUVLE010000082.1 GCA_030595905.1 Candidatus Cloacimonadota bacterium
GTTACGGTTTTGAATTATGGAAATACCTGCTGATCGCAGCACTGCTGCTTTTTATTTTAGAGATGTTGATAATTAAAAAAGAAGAACGAAAGAATTGATTGAAGATTTTCGATATACGATTTGAGATTTAAGAATGGAAAAAAGAAAGGAACATAAGAAGCCGTAGAAAGAATTGACTTGAAATTTACGATATACGATTTGAGATTGGAGATTGGAGATTGGAGATTGGAGAAATCTGTCTTTCTGCCTGCCAAGCCATAGTAGCACGAAGGCTGGAGAAATTCTGTTTACTTTTCTAACGAAGAATCTCAGATTTTTTAATTCTCGTTCTCCCGAAAGCATTCGGGATCTTGGGAACGTAAAAAGAATAATTCACCGCCATAGTTTAACTCACCCTGCTTTCCCTCTCTTCAAAAACAAGAAAGGGAACATAAGATGCCGCAGGAAGAATTGATTTGAGATTTACGATATACGATTTGAGAATGAAAAATATTGTCTTTCTGCATCGCTTCGACTCGACGTTTCTCTTTCGAGTCGAAACTCAGAATTATTTTCTAATTGACAATTAATAACTAAATCTTCAACTTTGATTTCGCAAGTAAGAAAAAGAGGAAAGACTAAATGCAGATTGAAACGAGAGAATATAGAGTCAATGATAAAAAGCGCATTGCGCTGCTTTTTCAATATGATAACAACATCATTTCTCTTGTAAAAGAAATCGAAGGTCGTAGATGGTCTGCTTCAAATAAATTCTGGCATATCCCATATCAGAAAGATTATTTAGAAATATTAAATAAAAAATTCCGCGGGAAACTTGAATTTATTAGGAATACGACTGAAAAGCCTGAAAAGGAAAAATCCATAAAAAATCATTTTCCACCTGAATATATCGAAACATTGCAATTAAGAAATTATTGTAAATCTACGATTACAACTTATCGTCTTCATTTCCAACGATTTTTAAAGTATTATCCAAACACTAAATTAAAAGATATCACACATGAGCAAATAAGAAAATATCTGTTGTATCTAATTAATGATAAAAAATACTCTACATCAGCTCAAAATCAGGCAATAAATAGCATCAAATTCTACTATGAAAAAGTACTGGGAAATCCAGTTGAGAAATATTTTGTTCCCAGACCTCGCAAAGAAAAGAAACTCCCACAGGTATTGAGCGAAGAAGAAGTAACAAAAATATTAAAACAGATAAAGAACTTAAAGCATAAATGTATTATCTATCTTATTTATTCTGCCGGATTAAGATTAACTGAAGCAGTTCATCTAAGAATATCTGATATTCAGTCTGATCGAAAACAGATATTTATAAGAAGTGCAAAAGGGAACAAGGATAGATACGTAATTTTAGCTGATACAATTTTGGAATTATTGAGAGAATATTACAAGATTTACAAACCTATAAAATGGCTTTTCGAAAGCAGACCAGAAATCCAATATAGTAAAAGAAAAATACAACGAGTTTTAAAAAGCGCTGTTGAAAAAGCTGGAATTAAGAAGCTGGCTACAATTCATACACTACGACATAGTTTTGCTACACATCTTTTAGAACATGGAACTGATCTCAGATACATTCAGGAATTATTAGGACATAAAAGCAGTAAAACAACAGAAATCTATACACATGTTACCCATACAGCAAAAAATAAAATTGTAAGTCCTTTGGATAATTTGGATCTAAAAATTAATAAAATAGATACGATCAAGAGAAAAGAAGATGAAATATCTAAATGAGATATACGCGACATTTGTCGTATATAACACCAAATCAGGGGGTGTTCGCGACAAAATTGACGGGGACACACACATTACAAGCAACTTAAAAAAAAATGACTATCCTGTTTAGTCCGCAATAAATTGTTACGGAATTTATTTATGTAATTTTATTTCACGTAACTTCTTAGAAATTAAGATTTTAATAGCAGTTGGAGCAGGAGCATTATTTTATGGAATTGAAAAATGCATTGTTATCATATTTAGGTAAAATTCATTAAGAAATATATCATAATCACTTATATGTTGGGTAATTATGATATTGATAATCGCTTAGTTTTACAGAAAGAAATTACTTGTACGGAGCTAACAGGATAGTCATTTAAAAAAAAGAGTAGAAAAGATATGAACGAACTATAAAAAACTTAATAACAATAAAAAATGAATTTTACAGTTATGATGATAGTTATGACTATGATTCGTGGATCACCACCAACAGGATAACTGTGTTCTAAAAAAATAATATCAACAATAACGCCGATTATCAAAATCGGCGTTTTTTTGTATAAAAAACATGAGAAAAAATAAGTTTTAGGTTAAGGTAAAGAAGCAGTAAAAAAAGTTACGGAAAAGCGTTTTAATGAAATAAGCTGAAGCTTGCCTATTTAAACGCCTTCAGACGTTCTGAGGCTACTTTGTTTTTAAAAAAATTTTTAGTGAAACTCGCAAGTTTCATAAAAATACTTGACTAATAATCTATGGTTTATTTTGTTGCAACTGTGAGATTGCAAAATAAAGGAGGAACATATGGATTCATTAATTCTTGAATTGTCAAATATAGGATTTACTGAATATGAGACTAAGGCTTATAATACATTATTACAACAAAATCTTTTAAGTGCTTCTGAAATTTATAAAAAGGCTGGAATACCTCGCGGAAGAATATATGATATACTGCAACAATTATCCCAAAAAGGATTTTGTGAGATAGTTCCTGGGGCTGTTAATAAATATACTGCAGTAGATCCTAAGATAGCTATTAATAACTTGATAGAACAGCAAAGACGAGAAACAAAAATTAGTGAGCATACAATGGTGCAAACTGCAAATATTTTGCATGAAAAATATGTGAGTATGGATGATAACTCTTCTCCGTTAGATTACATTCATGTTTATACAACTAAACCAAATATGATTAAAAAGGTTGAAAAAATGGCTGGCAGTTGTAACAAGGTTTTCAGAACTTTTAATAAACCTCCTTATGTAACAACAAAGACAAAGAGACGTGATAGTGTTATTAAAAAAGGGTCTAAATTCAAAGCGATTTATGAAGTTGAATATAACAATCTGGAAGATTTTATTAATTGTATTGAATATTATGAACAAAAAGGGGAAGAAATTCGTTTAATAGAAAAGTTACCTCTTAAATTGATCATTTCTGATGAAAGTACGTTAATGTTTACTATGAAAAACAGTGAAAACGTTGATAGTAGTATAATCTCAATTGTAATAACTCATTCAGATATTATAAATGCGTTTATTGAATATTATGAAATATATTGGAAAAGAGCAATGACATTAGAAGAATTTAAAACTAAAGAGAAAAGATAATAAAAAAGTGTATCTGAATTTGATATTAGATATACATTTTTTATTAGAAAAAATAAAATGAAAGGGCTATTAGCATATAATTTGGATATGCCGCTAACAGCCCTAGGAAGATATAACGAGAGAAGAACCCAATAAATGGCTTATCCCTACTTATGCCATTGTTATTCTTGGAAAAATCTTTCATTATGTCAACAAAAAGATATAAAAAATTAACTTATTTAAATAAGTGTAGGGAATTTGAGATGTCAATTTCTAAAAGAAGTAGAGTGCTTCTGTGTCTTGACCCGATTTAATAGGCTTTTAAGTAGAAATCGGAAGAAGTGCTTATTATTATATGAACATATAAACTATTAATTACACGAGGTAAAAATTTATGAAAAAGACATTGATTTTTTTAACGATTATCTTGCTAACAGCCAGTGCTTTTGCAGATATCACGCTTCACTCTCGTCATAGAACTCATTCCGGCACATATAACTTTGATTCACGATTTGTTCTTTACGAACAACTGGCAAATGTGTCAGTAGAGAGTGGAATTATTGCTCAGGATTTTGAAACAGCTTATGATGCAATGGATGCTGAGGGTGCTGATGAATTTGAAGTACCAGAAGGAGAAATCTGGACTATTAATGAAGTTGTTGTACTGGGCTCATATTCAACTGCAGGTCCCTGTGAACTTGCTAATGTACGTTTCTATGAAGATGCTCCCGGCATGCCAGGAACGTTGCTTTATGAATATCTCGATGTTCCAGCTAATCCTGATGTTGATGGAAATCTGGATTGCTTTATTCCTGATACACCATTTACTGAAGGTACTTACTGGGTTTCTGTACAGGGACGTTTGGACGCTGGTACTTGCGGACTATGGTTCTGGATAAAACAGGCTGCACCCACTATAGGCTATGAATTCCATTGGCAGAATCCGTTAGATGGTTTTGCTACTGGTTATACAACCTGGACAACCGGTTCTATTACACACGCAGGTTATATCGATTACAATCTCAGCTTTTGTCTCTATGGAACAGTTGCTGGTGCAACACCAGCTGCTCCCACAGATGTGGTCGTAACTCCTGATGCTGGTGGCGCAGTAAGTGTGGATATCGACTGGATATGCCCAACTTTGCAAGTAAATGGGAACCCACTCACAGAACTTCTGGAAATGAGGGTTTATCGTGGAGTAGATATTATCTACACCGATACAAGTCCTGTAATTGGCGGCCCCGGAAACTATACAGATGCCGCTGTTCCGGCTCCCGGTTTATACTCTTTCAAAGTTGTCGGATATAATTCTTCCGGTGAAGGTATTCCTATAGTTGAAACCGTTTACGTTGGAGAAGATGTTCCCAATGTTGTAGAGAACCTTCTACTCGAACGGACATCTACCAGCGTTCTTTCCGGAACACTTACATGGGTTAATCCTTTAACAGGATTGAACGGTGGTGCTTTCAGCGAACCTATCCTTGGATATCATATCGTAAGAAGCGATGGCGCTACATTCGAACTCACAGGTATTGCAACTGAATATATTGATAATACAATCCCTGTGGCTGATTACTATTTCTATACGGTTCAAGCTTATAACTCTATTGGTGATGGCGGAATAGAAACTTCCAATACAGTTCTCATTGCAGATGCAGGACTTTTGATAATGGAAGATTTTGGTGATGGTGTAATTCCTGCAGGTTGGTCAATTATCGGACAGGGTGCAGCAAACTGGTCAATTGAAGGATCAAATAATGCCAGTGGTACAGCACCGGAAGCAAAATTCGGGTGGTTACCTCCATTTATTGGTGTTTCCAGGTTTACCACTCTTCCCGTTGATACTTCCAGTATGACTGGACTTACTCTCGAATTCAAACATTTACTTCTTCATTATGGTGGACCTTATACAATAAGTATTACTACTACTAGTGATGGTGTAACATGGAATACTACTCCATTCAGTATCGTTAATCCACCAAACAATATAGGTCCTGAAACTCAACTCATTACGATTGCTAATCCTGACGTCGGTTCACCTACTTTCCAGTTAGCATTTACATTTGATGGTGACTCTTTCAATATTGACTACTGGTATATTGATGACGTAATCCTTATTGATAACGGTAATGGAGATTCCGGCTGGATTGAAGGAATAGTTACACTTGATGGTGGCACAGGAAACGTTGAAGACGCTGAGGTAACGGCAGGCTCCCTTACTGTTAACCCGGATGCAAACGGTATTTATTCTATCGAAATTGCAGCTGGAACTTATGACGTTACTGCTTCACTTGAGGGTTATGATACCGATACAGTAAACGGTATTGTTGTTGAGGAAGATATTATTACACCAGACGTAAATTTGACACTTGTAGAAACAGTAGGAACCGAAAACATAATTATTACTGTAACAGAATTAATAGGTAACTACCCTAATCCGTTCAATCCGGAAACAACGATCTCTTTTTCAGTAACACAAAATTCCGATTTTGTGACTTTAGAAATCTTTAATCTTAAAGGGCAAAAGGTAAAAACACTTATCAATGAGAAACTGCCAGCGGGAAATCATCAAGTAGTTTGGGATGGAATGGATGACAATAGTAAAGCTGTTTCCAGTGGAATTTATTTCTATAAAATGAATACCAACGAATATACATCTATAAAGAAAATGATTCTCCTAAAATAATGACGGACTTGTAAGCCTACGGCTTATAAATCCTGATGAAATAGGAATTAGAGGATAATATGAATTCTACAGTTATGATGATGGTTATGGCAATGATGCGTGGTTCATCACCAACGGGATAACTGTATTTTAAAGCAATAGAATTAAGAAAAACGCCGGTTATTCCAACCGGCGTTTTTTTGTATAAAAAAAAGGAGAAAAAATGGGACTTTTAGGGAAAAAAGGAATTAAAGATTTCAACAAAATGAAACGAAAAGGCAAAGCTATTGCCTGGGTTACAGCTTATGATTATCCGTTTTCATATTGTGCGGAACAGGCAGGAATCGATATGATATTAATTGGAGATTCGGGTGGTATGGTACAATTGGGTTATGAAACAACAAATCCGGTTTCTATGAACGAAATGTTATCAATGGCAAAATCAGTTAGAAAAGGTGCTCCGAATACATTTATTATTGGTGATATGCCTCAGGGAGCTTACGAGATCAGCACAACTCTTGCTGTGGAAAATGCACTCAGATTTGTTAAGGAAGCCGGATGTGATGCAATTAAATGTGAAGGTGGAATTAGAGTTGTTGATAAAATAAAGGCTATTGTTGATGCTGGAATACTTGTGTGCGGTCATCTCGGTTTAACTCCTCAATCCACATCGAGTTTTGGAGGTTATAGGGTTCAAGGCAAATCCCGCACAAGTTTTGAAGATATTCTCAAAGATGCTCTAGCATTACAGGAAGCCGGTGTTTATGCTTTATTATTGGAAGCTATGCCTGCTGAATCTGCCGAACAAATAGCCAAACATCTTGATATTCCTGTTTGTGGAATTGGTGCCGGTCTAAACGTAGATGGTCAGCTTCTTATAATGCATGATCTATTGGGATTTTACCAGCCATTCCGCCCGAAATTTGCAAAGTGTTTTATTCCTGAAGTTATTCTTGAATACGCCACTTATTTAGATTCTCTTAAAGATGTCTCCGCAACAGGTATTGAAACAAGGAAAGATGGTCTTTTAGTCTTGGTTCAATTAACCATAGAAATATACATAAGAAAAGTTAAGAATAAAACATTTCCCAGTAAGGAATATGTTTACCAATTAAGCGAAAATGCATTATCCAAATTGCAGAAATCAGAATATTGGATAAGCTAATAATGCTTTGTTTAAATTAGTAAATTAACGCAAACTGGTTTGAAAATAAGTTATTAAATCGGTTTGCGTTTTTATTAATGAGCTTTGGTTGACACGAGCAACGTTGTTTTCAAAGTTTGCACAATTTTAAAAATAAATTAAGGATAATTATATTATGATATACGAAAACATATTACAAACTATTGGGAATACTTCTCTTGTTAAAATAAATAGATTAAATCCAAATAGCAATGTCTCAATTTATGCTAAAATTGAAGGAAGTAATCCATCAGGAAGCATAAAAGACAGAATAGCTTTGAAAATGATCGAACAAGCAGAATTAGAAGGATCATTAACAAAAGAAAAAACAATAATTGAACCGACTTCAGGAAATACAGGTATTGGATTAGCAATGATTGGAGTAGTAAAAGGATATGACGTTGAAATTGTTATGAGCGAAGCTGTATCTGTCGAGAGAAGAAGGATGATAGAATCTTTTGGTGCAAAAGTAACATTAACAGATGCAAAATTGGGAACTGATGGTGCTATAATCAAAACGAGGGAAATTATTAAAAAAAATCCGGATAAATATTTTCTGCCCGACCAGTTTTCAAATAAATTTAATAAAATCGCTCATTACAAAACAACAGCTGAAGAGATATGGAAGCAAGTAAATGGGAATATCGATTATTTTGTTTCATCCATTGGAACCTCAGGGACAATAATGGGTGTGGGAAAAGCATTAAAGGAAAATAATCCAAAAATAAAAATTGTTGAAGCTCATCCTGTAAAAGGTCATTATATTCAAGGATTAAAAAATATGGAAGAAGCTATAGTTCCCTCAATATATGATCCTTCAATTATTGATGAAACGATCATGATACAAACTGAGGACGCATTTGAGATGGCAAAGCAGATTATTAATAAAGAAGGGATTTTTGTTGGAACAAGCAGCGGAGCTTCTTTGTATGCTGCAATAGAAATAGCTAAAAAAATTAAATTCGGAAGAATAGTGGTCATTTTCCCGGATAGAGGAGAAAAATATTTAACAACCAATTTACCTCTACAAAATAATTAGCAGTTTTCACAAAACAATAAATACCCCTTAAAAAGAACTGCATCATAAAAACAGTCCTTTTATATATTCAACTCCTGAATCACTCTTTTTTATAATAATTTACAAAACGTGGTTGACATAATTTGCACTGTTTCAAGAAATTAACCACGTAAAAAAATTAAGGAGGTACAGATATGAAAAGTGAACTGAAGATTGATGTTATGCTGAGACGCATCTATGAGATGCGCAGATTATCCTGTATCTTCATTATCCGCTAATTAATTGAGTTTGTTAATAATAAAACCTTGCGAATGATGCATCGGCTTGAGAAGCAAACGATGCTGGAACTCTCTTGCCTGTCTCATGATGCATCGGCTTGAGAAGCAAACGATGCTGGAACTCTCTTGCCTGTCTCATGATGCATCGGCTTGAGAAGCAAACGATGCTGGAACTCTCTTGCTTGCCGACGGTCGAAGACCTTCGGAACGGTTTATCACGCTTGAAGTAGTATCGAGTTGTCATTACAAGACATCAACCGTTCAAGGTTTCCAATAAACTCAAACCATTTAAAAAAATATTCAATTTCTTAATCTGTGAAATTCAGCTTGCTGAATATTTCACCGGGTTCAAAATAAAAATATTATATTCCAAGGAGGAAATATGCGTACGAACAAATTTTTAGGAAGGGACTGGATCAGTCCTGAAATCGATTATACAAAAGAAGAATGGGAAACACTTCTGCGATTGGCAGAAGAACTAAAAACCCGTTATGCAATAAATGAAGACACATCACATATTTTAAAAGGTAAAACACTTTATACAATGTTCTTCAATAGCTCACTGCGAACCAGAAGTACATTTGCTGCCGGTATTCAACAACTTGGTGGTTTTCATGTGGACCTTGAGCCGGGAAAAACATATACTCCCGCTCGCAAGGGATTTGAAGTTCCTTATAAAACAGAAAGGATATGTGATGTTGCCCAGGTTCTCAGTAGAACCGGAGATGCTTTGGCAATTAGAATGTATGGTGCTCCATCACAATGGATATATGGATTTGCACACGAAACAATGAAGGAATTTGCACACTATTCCGATATTCCAATTATCAACATGGAATGTGATAAATATCATCCATGTCAGGCACTTGCCGATATGCTTACAATCAAGGAAAAATTCGGTGATTTTAAGAAGAAAAAATTCGTGATTAGCTGGGCTTATTCCGGTTCCACATCAAAGCCTTTCGCTGTTCCGCAAAGTCTGGCACTTGCTCCTTCACTTTTGGGAATGGATGTAGTTTTGGCTCGACCAAAAGGATTTGAACTCGATCCTGAAGTTACTAAGCAATGTCAAGCATACGCTGCTCAGAATGGCAGTACTTTTGAAGAAACCGATGATATGGAAGCTGCTTTTGAAGGTGCTCACGTGGTTTATCCAAAATCGTGGGGTGCTCTTCCTTACTTTGCTCAAATGGATGAAAACGGTAAAAAAACCAGAGAAGAAAATCTGGACGGCATGAAAGATCTTTTTGAAAAAAATAAACATTGGATCTGCGATGAAAAGAAAATGAAACTTATCGATAAGAACGGAATTTATATGCACTGCCTTCCTGCCGATAGAGATATGGAAGTTACGGATGCCGTTATCGATGGTCCGCAAAGTGTGGTTTATGATGAAGCGGAAAACCGTCTTCATGCTCAAAAAGCGATCATGACATTGCTTATGGGTGGAAGGTTGTAATAAACCTTGAAAACGGCTTCTACCGGAGAAATTCTTTCAATTAGCCTTTTCAATGGTTGGGGAAGATGATTTTGAAAATTAACCTTAACCTTGAAAATGGCTTATGCAGAGAAATTCTTTCAATTAGCCTTTTCAACGGTTGGGAGGTAATTGAAACGATGAAACAGTTAGGCAACAAAGAAACAAAATCGTTGAAAAGATTCAGCAGGAAGAGAAGTCGCTTAAACCTTCCGAATGGTTTTCACACAGAGATATTCTTTTGCATAAACCTTCGGAATGGTTGGGTCAAGATAGAAACCGTTGAAAAGGTTCAGCAAGAAGAAATTTTTCTTAAACCTTTTCAAGGTTAAATGAGGGTAAAATGATATATCAAGAAGGTGGAATTTACCATTTATTCAACCGTGGTTGCGATAAAAGAGATATTTTTCTTGGGGAAAGTAACTATCGTTTTTTCTTGAAAAAAATCAGGCTCTTAAAGGTTAAATTCAACTTAGATATCATTGCATATTGCTTAATGCCAAATCATTTTCATTTATTAGTAAGGCAGAATTCAGAAGTAACTATAGCAAAATGGATTCAAAAAGTTTTAAGTGGTTATGTTCAAGCATTTAATAAACAATATAACCGAAAAGGAACTTTATTTGAAGGTTCAACGAAACCTCGTGTAATAAATAAGGATATTTATTTATATAACATTATCCATTATATACATTATAATCCTATCAAAGCAAAGCTGATAAGTGATCCTGCTGATTGGTCATATTCAAGCTACAAAATATGGATTTCTAATTCAGAAAATTCGTTGATTTCTAAAAAATTGAGAGAAGAATTCTTTTATTCTGCAGAAAATTATAAACAATCTTTTAAAGAATATACGAATTCTAAATTATGGGAAAAAGATGATCTTGAAAATTAACCTTAACCTTGAAAATGGCTTCTACCGGAGGAATCCTTCCAATTAGCCTTTTCAACGGTTGGGAGAAGATGATTGTTAGATGAAAATAAATTGGTGTGAGATAAAACCATTGAAAAGGTTTAGCAAGAAGAGAATTCTTTTAAACCTTTTCAAGGTAAGAAAAAAAAGGAGAAAATTATGCAAATAAATATGAAAGACAAAGATGTAGTTTGTACTCAAGAACTTAGTGTTGACGAAATCAATGCATTATTGAAACTCGCCAAAGAAATGAAGGCAGACAGATATGGAGATAAATATAATCAACTTTTAAAAGACCAAACTTTCCTGATGTTCTTCTTTAACCCGTCACTCCGTACCAGAATTTCTTTTGAGTCTGCAGCTACGGAACTCGGTGGACATGCACAATTTTTGGAGCCAAAAACAATGCGCCTGAAAAAAACAAGTAAAGGTGTGGAAGTGCAAGCTGGTGAAACTATTGAAGATGCTGCACAAGTTCTGGCAAGATATGCCTGCGGAATGGGAATAAGAATTCTGGAAACTTCCGTGGAAAATTATGGTGATGGCAATGCTCTTTTGCGTGAATATGCAAAATGGATGGATGTTCCAATTATTAATATGGTAGACGATAAATATCATCCCTGTCAGGGACTTTCCGATGTGATGGGAATGCAGGAACATAAAGGTGATTTGAAAGGTAAAACAGTACTTATGACCTGGGCTCACGGTTCACTTGCTCGTTCTTACTGCTCTGTTCATGAAAATCTGCTCATTACTTCACGACTCGGTATGAATGTGAAACTTGCTTTCCCGAAAGGCTACGATCTTCCTGAAGAAGAAATTGCAAAAGTGAGAGCAAACTGTGAAGCTAATGGAACGAAATTTGAAAT
>JAUVLE010000069.1 GCA_030595905.1 Candidatus Cloacimonadota bacterium
TTTACGGTTTACGTTTTGTATTCAGAGAAATATGATAAGCTGTATATTGGATATACTTCAGATTTAAAGCAGCGGTTATTATCGCACAACAAGTTGGAAAAGAAAGGTTGGACTGTTAAGTATCGTCCATGGAAATTAATATATACAGATGAATTTATGGATAAAAGTTCAGCAATGAAAAGAGAGCAAGAATTAAAATCACATAAAGGAAGAGATTTTATAAGAAAATTAACAAATTATGGCCATATTTCATCTCTTTTTTAAATCATTAATTTTATAACCTTTTGATAATAGAAAAGCTTTTAAAACTAATTCATAAGCATGACCAATCATAAAATATAATGGATGGTAGAATTCATCAGTAATTCTTTTTTCATACATTAAAGCAGCATATTCTTTGTAAGCTCGTGCAATCCCTGAAAACATTAAGGGATAAGAGTTATCACCCATAAAACCTCCTTCATATATTATAATCTAATTCCCACAATTGATTCGATTTGGAGAAGTATAATGGCATTTACTTCCTTGTTTGTTTTGTTTGTTGCTCCCAATCCGTGTTTATCAGTGCAAATCCGTGAGCTACAATTTCTTCACTCTCTTACCGATCAACTTCTTTATTTTCTCATACGAAGGCGGGGCCCGGTTCTAACCTGCTTACCATTTACAAATAGGGCATCGGGAATACCCCATTTTAAGAAAGTCTCTCTATCAAAAGTATTTATCTCTTTAAATTCAACTTTACCACCAAATTCTGTTGATGCTCTTTTTGCTCGTTCAAATACAATATTCTGGGCAGGACACCAACCATTTAAAAAGGCAGTAACAATAACTTTCCCGGGAGCTTTGTTCGGTTTTTTCTTTTCTTTAATCCATTTCGGAGGTTGGGCATCTTCTGTAAAAGATTTCCATAAAAGAACCTGCATTCCCATTTTATCTGCTTTTTTAAATCCCTGCTTTTTGAACCATGCAGCTTTCATCCAGAAGGGAAGAGTAATTCCCCAGGCAGTAATGCCTTTTGCTCCGAGTGATCTTACATCTTCAACTGCAGCTTGAATTAATGCTTTTCCCATGCCTTGTTTTTGCATATTGCCCACACCTTTTTTCTTGTATCCGTGCACCCAGATGCAGAAGATAAAATAGATGTCTTTTCCATCGGCAGGTGAATATTCGATGGGAGCATACTGGATCATTCCGCAGGCATTATCATTATCATCCAGAGCAAGTTTTACACGCAGACCTTTATCCTTCATCTTTTCAAACCATTTCTGCTTATGGTCACCTGCATCTTTCATTTCGTCCGACCAGTCTTCCAGACAGCAGAAAAAGGTTTTCAGGTATTTTTCGTTCAGGTCGATGATCTTCATAGTTTTTTCCTTTATTAAATTTATTTCAGCAGCAAGCATTTCCTGGTTGAAGTATATTTGCCAGCTTTTAATTGATAAAAATACAAACCGGAAGCTACTGAACGTCCGTTTTCATCCTTCCCATTCCATTTTGCAAAATGGTAACCTGCATCCAGAATAGTTTCTACAAGAGTTTTAACTTTCTGCCCCTTGATGTTGTATATTTTTAATTTCACGAGAGATTTTTTTGCAAGTTGATAATTGATAGTTGTTGCAGGACTGCGACCGGCTCCCGACGGTTTGAAGGGATTCGGATAGTTGCCTTTCAGCTTTGATATTTGTGGAATTTTAGAAACGATTTCTTCATCAGAAGAGACCTGAACACCCAATCCGCCGGAAATACAGATCACAGTTCCGTTTCTACCGCCACAGACCATCTCCCACGAATTGTCTCCAGCAATATCGGGAATGCCGGCAATAGCGTCAACCGGCGAACCTATATTTATCGAGCCTAATTCGGTTCCATTAGTTCCATCCAGAAAATAGCCGTAATTACTACTATAAAGAGTTCCTACAATTATATCATTAATTCCATCTCCCGTAATATCTGCGATCTTATCTATGCACCATGGTTGATCCGCCACAGGATGCGACCAGATATTTAGACCCGTATATCCGTCGATTACAACCGCATTATGAGGTCCGCTGTGTGCAATTGCAATGTCGGGATGTGTATCTCCATTTACATCATCCAGCGTTTCGAACCTGAGGATAAGACACGCTCCCAGACTTCCACTCCACAGCATTGAACCGTTGGCTGCATCGAGTCCGTAATAATTACCTGCAAAATCTCCTGCCGCAACGTCGTCTATTCCGTCTCCATTTATATCGTCAATTTGTGATAAAGCCCATACTGAAGTTCCACCAGTAATAAATTCCCACATTTGAGTTCCATTTGCTCCATCGATCCCAAATACTCTTCCTTCAGTTTCGTATGAATTGGAAGCACCGCAAATTGCATCGGGAATACCGTCACCGGTTACATCATCAATTCCAATGCAACTGAATTTTGGTCCGGCAGCATAAAAATTCCAGATAACCGTTCCAGTCGTTCCATCGATACAGAAAACTCTTTGCGGACCTGTTCCCATAGCGTCATTTCCGGTTGCAGCCAGAACATCAGAAATTCCATCGCTATTATAATCAAATTTTGCATCCATCTGGTATATCCAACCGCCATCGCCATACTGATTAGTAAAATAATTCCAGACGAATTCACCTGTTTTTCCCGAAAGAGCTCGAATTGCCCGGTCTCCGCCTGTGGTTCCCACGATCACATCATCATATCCATCGGAATCGATATCCTCAATAATCGTCAGCGAATTCTGATTATAGATATTACCGGAATAGATTTCTGTTTCCCATAAAATATCCCCGGAACCGGATGCATTACCATTAAAATTTCGTACATAGTTATCTTCCGAGCAGATAATCACATCATCCACACCATCCCCGGAAATGTCGGGAATAGGTGCAATTGCCTTGGGACTGTTATCATAACCTGTTGTTATCTGGTATTGCCACAAAGTCTGTCCGATAGGAAAACTGGAAGCATCACCATTACCCGAAAGTGTAACATCATATATTGGAGTTATCGGGTCGTTGCTGTGAATCGTCATAACACTATTAAAACTGGTTGCAGCATCGGGACTGAACCAGATACGAAGGTCGTATGTTTGTGCAGGAGTTAAATTTATTGGAAGAATAACCATATCATCAACAAAGAAATGAGTATCCTCGAATTCCAGGGTTGCTATTTCCAGCGTTCCTGAACCCTGATTACTGATCTCGATAAACCTGCCTGTAACTGCTCCCACGCGGATTGAACCGTAATTTAATGAGTTTGGAGAAACAACTATCTGCGGACTTTCGGTAATTCCATATCCGCTCAGATCAACTTCTTCAGCAGGGTTCACCGGATCGTTCGACTCGATCGTAAGAATGCATTCAAATAGTCCCCAATCAGTTGGATCGAAGATAATGGTCAGATATTCTGTGCTTCCGGGTAATACAATTACAGGAAGTGTTTCATCGGTATAAAATTCCGGAATAGAGAAATTCATGGCATCGATGGAAAGATCGGCAGTTCCGGTATTAGTTACAGAAAGTTCAACCGATGCAGGTTGTCCGATAATTGTATTCCCAAAATCATAGTTATCCCAGCCTAATTGGATGGCAGGAGTTCCTGCTCCCCCCAGATCAACTTTGTAAATGTAGTCAAAACCGCCAGAACCATTATCGCAATACCAGAGATATTGTCCATCCCAGACGATTCCTGCGGGATCTGTACCTTCGGAAGGGTGAGTTTCTAATATCGTTCCAGAAGTATCGACTTTGTATAAAGCATCGTCATAATAATCTGCAATCCAGAGATCATTTCCATGCATACACAAATCCCATGGTTGCTCCGTAGTGCCGGGGAGTTCAAAGTTAAATTGCTGCAGAACAGTTCCTGTATCATCAACTTGATAGATTACACTCGGATCATCCGGGTAGTAGGTGGCAACCCAAAAATTACCGTTATCATAGGCAATGCCGGACATATAGTGATCAGGCAGATCAAACTGAGATAAGATCGCTCCTGAATTAATATCTAATTCAATTGCAGTAGCTGGAATACTTGTACTGGTAACATGGTCTGTGATCCAGAGATTTGTTCCATCCCAGGTCATGCCGAAGCTGTCACCAATATTTGGATTGGAAAATTGAAGCTGATAGGTTCCATCATCAGGATCTATCCGGTAAAATTCATCTCCATTTGCTCCATAAATGCCACAATATAGGTAAGTGCCGTCATAAGCTAAACCGGATGCTCCCTCCGGAATGGGGTAAGATGCCACTATCGTCCATTCGGCAAAAAGAAATGATGTGATTAAAAATAAGATAATAAAAAAAGTACTTTTCATTTTATCCTCCCTGTCACGGCGTATCTGACCACTCAAGGGTTGTACAGAAAAGCCGGACACATATTTTAATTATTTATCTACGCAAATTCTGTTTTTTAAAAGATTAATGTCAAAACATATTTAATTATTATTAATTTAAATTAATCTTTATATTTAAAAAAATTGACAAAATATTCCAGATTGCTCAATTAAATCACAATTTAAAGATATGAGAAATAATGAGGAAAAGAATATTTAAGGAAACAGGATTTTAGGAGGAATAAATGTTTAAGAAAGTGTTGCCAATATTGATTATTTTGTTTTTAATTGGATGCTCCATTCCGGATGAATTCGGCATTCCATCATGGACGACCCAGTTCAGATTGATCTTCCTGCACGATACTTATGATGCCGAAGCCATTGCAGATACCGTTGGTTCATTTGTGGCGAACGGAGATACACTTCAGTTCTATGAATCGACCGAGGATTTTCAAACTGTTGGTGATATCGAGATCGATGATACGGAAGTTAAGACTACTAGTTTTACCCTTGGAGATATAGCACCGGAAATTGTTTCTTTAAATGGTTTTCCCGTCAGCAGTATTCCGAATTATCCTGATGTTACTGTTCAATTTGACACAATAAAGGTCTTTGACCCTTTTGATGAATATGAAGAGATCAAATTCATGGAAGGGTTCCTTGAATTAACCATCACCAATAATACTGTCTTCTGGATGGGAGATGCAGAAGATGGAAATCCGCTTGTAGTAGATGTTCTGGATGGAAATGGTGAAACTTTGGTCGGGAATGTTGTATTTCCGGATATTGAGCCTGAAGGAGGTGTTGGCTCACAAATGATAGACCTTCAGACGGGAGAACCCTTTCCAAATGCAATTCAAATACAGCTAACCGGAGAAGGTGATGTTACCGAAAATGCCGGTGCTGTTATCGATATTTCTGCTGCGATCCAGCTTGATATTCAAATAATTGATATCCAGGCGGACTGGGTTACACAAGCACATATTCCTTCGCAGGAAATAGAGATCATTTCGGGATATATCGAAGCAGACCTTCCCCAGCCGGAGATCGTTGAAGAAGACAGCTTCTGTTTTAACGGATACAGTGCGATCATATTTAATATTGTTTCTCCCGCTCCTGCTGTAGCAGCTTTTGAATTAGTATCAAAAAAAAGCGGTGTAGAAGTACCACTAAATGAAGGAGAACCGATAAATATCAATATCCTTGAAGGATTAACAGAAATTATACTTACCTCAGAGAATTATAATATAAATGAAATGCTACAGATAATCCCTGATGGATTTGATTATGAATTTAATACTTTGATCGGAGATAACACGGTGATAGATTCTTTGAACCATGCAGACTTGATTGGTGTGGATATAGAAATCGTCGCAGACGTTCAGATATGTACATTCGAGGAGGGAGGTATCTGGATAATTCCTCTTGAAAATGGTGAGATCGAAATAGGTGAAGAGAATGTGGAAGATTTTGATGAAACCATTTATTATGCATTCAAATAAGGGAAACTTATTTTCAAATATTGGAATACAAGTGGAATGGAATTAGGATTTGATCTTCTTGTTTCTGATGACAGTACTAATGTTCTGGAAGAGGTATTTAACTTCGAGAATCCTGATTCAACAAAAGTTCAAATGTTCAGAGTACCGCTGATGGAAGAAACTACAGATTCCACTTATGGAGAATATGAGTTAAATATTACTCAGGAACAGCTTGATTTTTTCCTGGCAGATTCGGTTTACATTATCCCTCGAATAAATATCAGCAGCGAAGGTGCACAACCATGGACAGGCGGCATTACCATCCAGGGTGATCTTTCTATCGAAGTGTTTATAAGCAATGAACTTTTTGAGGATTAAGGAGAAGAAAATGAAAAAAATAATATTGATCGCACTTACATTATCACTCAGTTACGGGTTGTTTGGTTCTTTCGATTTCTTCACAGAAAATCCAGCTAATATTGCCGATAGAAACCATTCACAGATATGTTTACCTTTTTTAACTAACCAGTTTAATTTCGAAAATTCAGCGTTGCAGCTTGATGATATTAATATGTTCCAGGAAGGATATATACTCGATTCTGAAGATAAAAAGAAACTTACGGAAAATGATATCGAAATTTATTCTAATTTCAAAATACATCTTTTGGATTTTGGACATAGAAACTGGAATTTTTCTCTTCAAACTCTGGCATTTGCAAATGTGGAATTATTAGATAAAATGTATTGTGATCTGGTTTTTAACGGCAATAATACTAATATCGCATATTCCAGCCATACAGGCCAGGGAAGCGAAGCATTTTCATTCTGGAAAGCCACATTTAATTATGCTTATCCCAAAGGACTTCACATGGGAATGATACCCGGTCTTTTCCCTGAGAATAACAGCAGTGCTTTCGTGGAATACCTGCGCGATATGACTCTCTATGCGGGCTTTAATGTAAACTTTAACTATTCCATGATGTATGGCACGGTAATAGAAAGCACACAGAATTTCGGTTCAATGCCGGATAGTGCTTATTATAACTATACTGCACATTTGCAATATAGCGATGAACATTCTGTGGGAAGACTTACTCCGTCATTTGGATTTGGTCTGAAGGCAAAGATCTTCGAAGGTTATCTTCATTTCGGGCTTGATGATATTCTTATGCAACTGAATTATAAGAATCTTGGTGCCGGCAAATATGAGAATATAGTTGTGGATTCTCTTATCTATTTCGATCTGGAACATGAACCTTTTGAAGAAGAAGATTTTGAAGAAGAATCAAGAGTCAAAAACAAATATGTGAAGATCAAACCATCTGTGAGTGTGGGTATGGAATATACTCTTTTCCACAAACTACAGGTAATGGCAAAATATATTAACAAGCAGTATTCTTATAAAAACGGTTTTTCATTCGGTGGCGGATATCAACTGGCTTGTGTTCCAATGCAGGCAGTTATGGGCTATGATGAGAATATATTCTATGAGTTCAATACGGGGTTGATCTTTAAAGGATTCGAGTGGAAGATGGGTGCTACTTTCTACCACGGTTTTTTCCGGTACGGGAAAGGCATCGGTCTCGATTCGGCATTTGTGTTTAAATTCTAAACAGATTTCTCAAACTATAAACCTGCCATTCTTTGGGGTCTGGCAGGTTTTTTTAATCAAAAGAATTCCTCAATGCTTGCATTGGGGTTTTCATATTTTCTCCCCTGATTTAGGGGAGATGTCATTCAGTGAATGACAGAGGGGTTAAATATTGAAAATTTGTATTTAAGCTTGCTTAAATAAAGTTGGCAAAATACTCCTTGGCTTGCCACGGGGATAGTCAACTTTAAGAATTTTCTTTATTTTATAGAAGTCCCCATCTTTTGCGCAAAAAGAGTTCAAGACAAAAACAAACCAGGAATATACATATTACGAACCATTTGCGATAAATGGGCAATTCGTTTTTTATTTCTTTTTTTATTATCTCTACTTTCCCGATTTCAAAATTTTCAAATTCTTTTGCATTCAGCACAATTCCTTCGGTCTGCATCGAAATGTAAGAAAGCAGAGGAATATTGAAGCCGCTATCACGGCTTTCCGGACTGTCCGGAGTTATCAGAAATTCTCCGTCGGTCTGCATACCCGTTTGTTCATCGAGTATTTTGTATGAATATTTTCCGGGATCAAGTTTTTCTATTTCGCAGAAATATTCATCTCTGTCTGTCAGAAGAAATTCTTCGAATACTTTTTTTCGTTTTTCATCTTGAACAGTTATCTTTGCATTAAGATCGAGAATTGGATAAAGTTTTTCGTCGTAAGCATTTAATATTATCTTTATTTTTTCTCCGGCAAAATAGGAATTCTTATCTGTTTTTGCGATAAATCTTTCAGAAGTTGCACTGCTCAACCAGGAAGTGATATTTTTTATGAATTTATTGTAATTATCATTTGCATCCCAGAGCTGCCATTTCCACAGGTTGTGAAAAGCAAATTGAAGTATCCTGCCTTTTTCGATATTACAAAAGATTATGGCAGCGCTGTGTTCTTCATTCTCCAGTTCGGCAAGCACCTTTGACTGCATTTTGGGCTTTATATAATGATAATCTACCGGCGGTATGTTTTCTGCTGCATTTCCCATGATCAAATTGAAGGTCTGGTATTTCCTGCTTTCTTCGGTAAAATTGAATGTAGATTGAAATGAAGTTCTGATCGTCGAAGCTGAAGCAGGCAAAATGTCAGATAGAGCATCGAGTGGTTTTCCCCAGTAGATCAATCCACCGCCGTTCCTCACAAATCTTTTGATAATATCTATTTCACTGTTCGATAACCTCAAATTTCCATTATTATCCAGGAATAATACAATTACCTTTTCAATCTCATCTTTCAGGAAAGCTCTTTTTCTTCCTTTCAACAATTTGGAATCTTTAAGCAGGAAGTCGTGTTCCCAGTGCGGATTCTGTTTTATTGCATCGATAATGAATTTGATGTCCCAGTTCAATTTATCAGATATCAGAAGTATCTTTGAACGCTCCCGAAGAACCTGAATAGCACCGGTAATGACATTGTTCGACTTGTTTACTTCGTTCGTTGAGTCCGAACTGATCGTAACTTCAAAAGGCTGCAATCCGGTTTTTTCAAATGAAGTCTCAAAAGTTATCCGGTCGAAATCTTTTGATGCGAAATCTATAATATGCGTTTGAATTAATTTCTTATTTGCTGTTAGTTTCAACTTGACTTTTCCCGAATAATCTTTTGCCGAAACATTAACAATGATCGGGGTTTGCTCTTCCTGATACACGGTTCTATTGTATTTCAGGTTTTGAACTTTGATGTCAAAATCCGTTACAGAAAAATCTGGATCAAAAGTATATACGGGGATGTAAAGTTCTTCCACAGTTTTCAGGTTATCATCTTTGAACCATCCGTCTGAAAAAAGAAAAATAGATTTAACATTAGAAAGATCGACCTGTTTTGCAAGTTGCAGCATAGTTCTTGAAAGATTTGTAGAACCGGGGTTGCCGTTCAATCCGTCTGCGAAATCAAATTTGTGGATTTTGTATTTTTGGGAGATCAGTTTTTTTTCTATTGCTATCTTGAATTCCTTCAATGCTTCGGTTTTGGAATATCTGTCGTTTTTCTGAAGCATACTTTCCGAACAGTCTTCCAGGATTATTGCCTCCGGGTTTTGCGTGATGCTTTTTATAAAATATATCACCGGATTGAAAAGCAGGATGAGAACAATTGAAATAGAGATGATCCTTAACAGGATCAGTAGATATTTTCTCCATCCAAAGAGTTCTGGAACCGTTCTTTTGTAGAACCAGAAAATAATAACGACTGCTATAATCAGAAAAAACAATATCATGATCTACCAAATATAATCCGGCTGTTTATCTGTGAATAAAAATCTATTCTTTTCCAATTTGCTGCTTATTTTTATAGGGATATTTTTTAACTTCGTTCTTTGTTTCAGGTCATTCAGCATTTTAGAATTAAATCCTTTGAACAGGGAAACATCGGAAGAAGATATCATAAGAGTTTTATCCTCAAAATCCTTTAATATCTTATTCTTCAATATCTCTGCACGAACGAGTTCGCCAAAAGCATGATGGTAAGGACCTGCAACGATATATTTTTCTTCAATATCCGAATGCAGTCCAACTTTTATGATCTTGATGTTTTTTTCCTCGAATCTTTGTATCATCTGCGAAGTGGTTCTTATTGCTTCTTCCATCGTAAGTGGCAGATACTTACCCGATTTAAATATATTTTCCAGTTCTGTTCCGGACAGTACAATGGTTGGATATATTCTCACAAAATGCGGAGCTGCATCGATCGTTGAGTTAATTGTATTTTTGAGGGAATTTGCAGAAAACTTCGGAAGACCCGGCATTAGTTGAACACCGAGATTGAATTTGTATGATTTTATAAGTTCGCATGATTTCAAGGCAGTCTTAGCATCATATCCACGATGTGAGGCTGTAAGCACGTCATCATCGAAGCTTTGGATTCCCAGCTCGATCGTTTTGATGTTGTTTTCTTTGCAGAAAGTAAGTATTTCGTTGTTAATCGAATCCGGTCTGGTCGATATCCGTATGCCGGATATTTCTGTTTCAAAAGGTTTGATCAGTTCAAAGCATTTTCTCTGTTCGTCTTTGCTTAGTCTTGTGAAAGTTCCACCGAAAAAAGCGATTTCCTTTTCAATGCCGGAATTATTTTTACAGAAATTTTCAATTCGATTCTTGATGTCATCAAAGAAAGGTTCTTCGATCTTTGTAATAAATTTCTGATTGCAATATATACACCGGAAAGGGCACCCGAAGTGGGGAATGAAGACAGGAAAAATTTTCATTTTATTAAGATCGGATTTTGCCGGAAGTAAAGAGTTAATTATTGATCAGATTCCATTTCGGATCACAGGTTGAGTTGTTTGCATGCTTTTTTTGCAGCATTCTGGTGAGCTTCTTTTTTATTATTACCTTTTCCCATTCCCAGAACTTTTCCGTTCACAATAACTTCCACATCGAAGATTTTTTCATGTTCCGGACCGTCTTCCTTTAATATGTTATATTTCGGGATATTATGGAATTTAGATTGTGTATATTCCTGGAGCATACTTTTATAATCTGCAAATTTACCTTTATCGATCATTTTTTTTATATCTTTCAGGATGAATTTTTTTATAAATCTTCTTGCATCATCCAGTTCACCATCGAGGTATATTGCACAGATAAGAGATTCCATAGCATCTGATAATATCGAGTCTATCCCGCTGCCGGAAATGGCTTCCGTGCTTAAAAGGATGTATTTTTCAAGTTGGAGTTCCTTGGCTTTCAAAGTAAGCATTTTACGGGAGACTATTTTAGATTTAAGCTTGGAAAGCTCTCCTTCTGCATATTTTGGATGTTTAAGAAACAGCTCTTCTGCAACTATCAGACCCAATACCGAATCTCCCAAAAATTCCATTCTTTCAAATGGGGAAGCATCTCCTGTGGAAGATTGAAGAGATGTATGAGATAAAGCAGCCTTCAGGAGTGAAAGTTCATTGAAAGAATAACCGATTTTTTTTTGAAGGAGATCGAATTTATGAAAATTTTCCTTCTTTGAAGGTAAATTAGATATAAAATGTTTAAATATGTTTTTCAAAGCAAAAAAAGGTATCCGGCTTTTGCCGGATTACCTTTACTTATTAAATTTTTTAAAGATCAACACGCCGTTGTGTCCACCAAAACCAAGAGAATTGCTAAGTGCATAATTAACTTCCTTCTCAATAGCTTTATCTGGAACATAATCAAGATCGCATTCAGGATCGGGAACTTCCTGGTTGATGGTTGGATGTATTCTTCCTGTTTCGATTGTTTTGCAACAAGCAATTGCTTCAATCCCGGCTGCTGCTCCCAGTGTATGACCAACCATAGATTTTGTTGAATTGATCTTAAGTTTGTAGGCATGGTCTCCAAAAACGGTTTTTAGTGATGTTGTTTCATTTTTGTCATTAAGTGGTGTGGAGGTTCCATGAGCATTTACATATTCGATGATTTCCGGTTTGATGTCAGCATCTTCGATAGCCATTTTCATTGCTCTGGCACCGCCTTCTCCGTTTGGAGAGGGAGCTGTAACGTGAAATGCGTCACAAGATGCACCATAACCGATTATCTCGGCATATATCTTTGCACCACGCTTAAGAGCATGTTCCATTTCTTCCAGTACAATGATACCGGAACCTTCTGCAAGAATGAATCCATCCCGTTCTTTATCGAAAGGACGGCAGGCTTTCTGAGGTGCATCATTCCGGGTACTGAGAGCTTTCATGGAACAGAAACCGGCAAGTGTGAGTGGTGTAACAGAAGCTTCTGCACCGCCACTTAGCATTATATCCGCATCACCGTATTGTATGGAACGAAAAGAAGTTCCCATTGCATGATTTGCAGATGCACAAGCAGAAGTAATATTAAAGTTTATTCCCCTGAAGTTGTACTCAATAGCAACTTCCGCCGGCGCAGCATTTGAGATCATTTTGGGAACAAAGAAAGGACTGATCCTCTTAGGTCCTTTTAATACCATTTTTGCTGCTTCGGTTTCAAACGTAAGCATACCGCCAATTCCTGAAGAAACGATAACTCCGGCTTTATCATGGTTAAAATCACATTCAAATAAACCGGAATCCTGCATGGCTTCTTTTGAAGCGGTGAGAGCATATTGTACATAATTATCTAATTTCTTAAGTCTTTTACGATCAAAATAAAGCGTTGGATCAAAATTCTTTATCTCTCCGGCAATGTGACTGGCATAATCTTCTGTTACTTCAAACTTTGTAATAAGATCAATTCCGGATTTACCTGCAACCAGATTTTTCCAAGTGTCTTCAGTATTGTTTCCAATAGCATTTATTGTACCTAAACCAGTGATAACAACTCTTCGTTTATTCATATATCTACCTCTTAATTTTCCCCTTTTTAAGATAAAGAAATGGTGGAGTACAAAATACTCCACCAGAAAATTTCTTAGCTTATTTTTGTTTTAAGATAATCGATAGCCTTTCCAACTGTGGTCAGTTTTTCTGCTTCATCATCTGCGATGTCAATATCGAATTCTTCTTCAAATTTCATAATAAGCTCAACCGTATCGAGAGAATCTGCACCCAAATCTTCGATGAAATTTGCTTCATTAGTTACTTCGCTTTCTTCAACTCCTAATTCTTCTACGATAATTTCTTTTACTTTAGCTTCAACGTCCATTGTTTCCTCCTATTTATTTTTTTAC
>JAUVLE010000209.1 GCA_030595905.1 Candidatus Cloacimonadota bacterium
TCGACGTTATCTGCCTGCTGGTCGCCGCCATTGTTCATTGTAACATTAAGTAATACAGCTTCACCGTAATCAAGCAATCCATTATTATTTCCGGCAGAATCATCTATAGTATGGTCTTCATAAATTACGTATGCTCCTCCGGTTGGAACAATATCAATGTCAGTTCTTATAGGTTCATGATTTTGTTTTGTAATTACCAGTTTTGCTATTCCCGGATCAGTAAAAGGTATAAATTCGAGGTCTGCTGTTCCTGTCTCGTCGATCAGAACAGTTCCATGGATTATACCATCCATTGTAAGTGCAGCATAAGAATATGGTTCAGTACTGATCTGGATGGTGTTCGTTCCCAGAAATATTACGTCAGGGTATGTTGCAGTGTTTACAGCAGGTACTCCAAGATAAGCCTCCAGGGATGGGTCTCCCATTATGGAATAAATTTCCCAATAATAATTTATTACACTGCTACCACCTTCCGTTACAGCCAGATTTCCCTGGAAGATCATTCCGCCCGTAGTTGTATGCCAGTTTTCAAAAGGTTCACCGTGATCATGGAATAAACCATCATAAACACCCAGACCGGTTCCCGCATAAGTTTGATTTGCCATAACCGTACCGGCTCCTACACCCCACCAATAATCTTCATCCCAATAAGTGCTGTTGGTTCCGCCAATATAACCGATCGCTCCCTTGTTCTCTGCTCTCAGCCAGGCTTCTCCAAAACAGGTTGTAACCTCAAATTTATTGGTCAGGCAGCAATTTCCTACAGCAAGACAGTATTTATGCTCATTCTGCAGACCGTTAATATTTGCAATGGTGAATTGAGGATTACACCATTCAGTCGAACCGCCATGTGCTGTATAATTTATGTAACTTACGCCATCGCTGACGTTCTGGACAATATTTGCAGCATTACTTCCGGAGTTTGGATATAAATAAGTATGAGAAAAAATTCCATGATCTTCATTGAAATAATTTGAAGTTCCATAATTTATCTGTCCGTTTCCCCATGTACTTCCATGCCAGGAATCCATTCCGGCGATCATTACTACTTCGCCGAGAAAAGAGGGATCCGGCATCTCAAATTTTTCATATTCCAGTGTTTTATCTATCTGAGGCTGCAATTCGGTAGTATTATTGGCAGAGAATCTTCCATAATACATTTCTGGGATATAATTTCCTCCATCCAGGCGAACATAATTAAGGTCTGTAATATGACTGCCGGTGCTTCCGTTCCAGGCAGGTATCTGAGCTACATCACCAACAAATAGAACGAAGGACGGAGCTGGATTTTCTATAGTGGCTGCATTATAAATACTTTGGATATAATTCTTGATAGAAGTTGTAGTATAGCCAACTGGAGGATCATCTGTA
The DNA here is from genome assembly GCA_030595905.1 of Candidatus Cloacimonadota bacterium. GTDB lineage: Bacteria > Cloacimonadota > Cloacimonadia > Cloacimonadales > TCS61 > JACNIV01. The sequence goes on from JAUVLE010000209.1 coordinate 1,372, forward strand.
TATGATTCTATCACTAAAAACCCCATTTCTGTTTTCCATTCTATGAAGGGTTGAAGCTGATCTTCAAACATTCGATCGGAAATAATTAAATAGCTTACAGGATAACGTGTCAGATCGTCTCGACCTCTGATATTTGTATAATTGAATATTGATTTTTGATATAGAGATTCAAAATATATAGAGAAAGTTTTTTCTCTAAGAGCAATTGTCTCATCCATATTCCCACCGATAAAATCAATTTGAGCAGTTACATTATTATATACCTGTATCATTTTTGTAACCGGATTGTATCTGATCGGCTCGAAATTCAGAACGAAAAGTCTTACACCTCTCATGATACCGATTTCTTCTACAGAGATCAGTTCATTATCTGTAAAGCTGTCTATTGAGTATACTGCCGGGTCATATTTGAATTCGATCTGTGCAGGATCGGCACTTTTGGGAACTGGAAGTTGAGCAGGAATGACAGGATATAATATCCCATTATCTTCCAACGAGTATTCAGTGACTTCAAAATTTACCGAGGAAACCCTGATGTTTGCACCCAATGGGACTGAGATGATCTTTCTCTGAATAGGCAACCTGGGTGTTCCTATTTTGTTGGAATAACTATAACCGGGGATGTTGATTTGGGAAAAGTAACCTTCATTAGTATTGACATCGAATGAGTTGATGCTGGAAAATCTATAATTTACTATTATTCCGGCATCTCTGTTTTCAACTAATTTTGTGTCTGTTACGTCATAATTCAGGTCTATCGACTTCATTGCAGATAAAACTATTATGAAACAGAACAAAGAAAAAATAATTATGATTTTTTTCATCTTAATATCTCCTGATATTTTTTAATCAATATCTCTATTGCAAAAAAGAGACCAGATTGAATTATTATTATATTTCTTTCTGTAAACAATTTGTAGTTAGATAAAAAAATTGACAAAAAATCGTTTGCTTAGAATATCAAAACAAAGATGGAGGAATTATGGATAAAAAAACTTTTTTTGAGAATATCAGAAGGGAAGCAAATGTAGCATTATCAAAGGTTTTTGATAAAGTGGAGGAAGTAAGTAAAACATCAGCTTTAAAGCTGAAAATAAGTAGCTTGAAAGGGAAGATAAAGGACAGCAAAACCGAGATAGGGAAATTTGTTTATAAGGAGCAGAAAAAATTCAAAGATTATCCGGAAATAGTTGAGATATTGAAAAAGATAAAAAGTATGGAAAAAGAGATCGAACTTAAAAAAGAACAAATTTCCGAGATAAAAGAAAAAGAGGAGACAGAAAAAGCTAAAGAAGAAGAAACCAACTCCTTTACATTATAATTAAGTAATATTATCAGCTTGTCCACTTTGTTTACAGGTTCTTAATTACATGCATTTATATCGAATAATGTGTATCGATCATGGAGAAACACGGATCGGAATTGCTCTCAGTGATCCGCTTCAGATCATATCGAGTCCATATAAAGTGATTCCCAATACAAACGATAATACTTTTGCCGAAATAAAGAAAATAATTGAAAAAGAAAATATCGGAAAAATAGTCGTAGGGCTACCTTTGAATTTGAATGGTGAAGATACAATAAGAACCGGAGAAGTTAGAGAATTCGTAAAAAAATTAAAAAAAAATATTTCCATTCCTGTGATCTTTTGGGATGAGCGATACTCTACTGTGGAAGCAAATGAAATACTAAAAAAAAAGGACTATAGTATAAAAGAAAGTAAAAGTGTTATAGATAAGGTGGCAGCATCAATTATTCTAAGAGATTATTTAGATAGCGTAAAATGAAGTTAATCATAAAGATTGCAGCAACTTTCGGGATTTTGTTCATCCTGCTTTGTTCATACTTTATTTTTGTTTTTTCCCAACCGATAAAAGTCAGGGAAGTTGTTTTTGAAATCCGCAAGGGAGAACCTGCCAGATCAATAGCAAGAAAACTATATGATAAGAAAATAATACGAAGTAAAAGCGTTTTCTATTTGTATATAAAAGGTAATAAATACGAAAACAAATTAAGCTACGGGAAATATTTATTTTCAGGGAAACTCTCTATGACCGATATTATTGAAAGGATCAATTTGGGAAAAGTTATACTTTGCAGAATAACCATACCGGAAGGTTTAACTATAAGGCGAACAAGCAGATTGCTTGCCCGGAATGATTTTGGTGAATATGAAAAATTTATTTCTATTTGTAATGATTCTACTTTTGCTAAGAAGTTGACAGGTTTTTCAATTCCCAGTCTGGAAGGTTTTTTATATCCGGAAACATATTACTTCCCAGAAAACGTAAGCGAGGAATTCATTATTTCGCACCTCGTAAAAGAATTTTTTACTCAAACGTCGAACATAGATTTTATTCCAAATAAAAAACTTGATTTTTACGATATAATAACCCTTGCTTCTATTGTCGAAAGAGAAGCACGGGTTGAAGATGAAAAACCTACGATCGCCAGTGTGTATGTGAACAGAATTAATTATAATTATAAGCTTCAGGCAGATCCAACTATTGCGTATTTCCTGGAAAAATCCGGTAAAAGCAGGAAGAAAATATATTATAGAGATTTAAGGATAGATTCTCCATATAATACATACAAGTATTATGGTCTTCCGCCAACTCCGATATGCAATCCTTCCGTCAGTTCGATAGAAGCTGTTTTACATCCTGAAGAAACCGATTATTTTTTCTTTTTTGCAAATGGAACAGGAAGGCACGAATTCACCAGAACTTATGATCAACATATAAACAAACAGAATCTAATGAAGAACGGAAATGGAAAATAACATTCTCCTGCATCTTGCCATAATCATATTTTTCTCAAAAATTTTAACCGCGATATCAAAAAAACTGAAACAACCGCCCGTTGTCGGAATGCTGGTTCTTGGAATAGTCCTCGGTCCTACTGTTCTTAATTTTATCGAGCCGGATGAAGTGATAAACTGGATAGCAAAAATCGGTGTGCTTTTTCTTCTTTTTGAAGCAGGTCTGGAAACAAACATAAAAAAAATAAAGGAAGATTCACGCCAGGCGATCCTGCCGGCTGCCGGAGGTATTATTCTTCCGTTTGTATCAGGTTTCTTTCTTTCATATCTTTTAACTTCAAATATTGCACAGGCGCTGGTGGTGGGAGTGATATTCACGGCCACAAGTGTAAGCGTGAGCGTAATGACGCTTATAGACCTTGGCAAGCTCAAAGGTCTGGAGGGAAGATGCATTGTTAATGCCGCAATTATAGATGACATCGTTGGTATTATTCTTCTAACGTTCATTTTCGGATTAACAACCGGAGAAGGCAGCACGATCACAATTTCCATTATCAAGATCGGTTCTTTCTTTGTAATCGCTTTCCTTTTCGGAATGTTCATTTTGCAGCCTTTCTTTTTAAATCTTAAGAAAATTTTACTGGATAATGTAGTCGT
>JAUVLE010000084.1 GCA_030595905.1 Candidatus Cloacimonadota bacterium
GCCAAAACCGTCCGTTAAAATTAGCGGGAAGGGGATATTTTCATTGCCGGTGAGTGCCACACCAATATCTTCACCGATGAATTCTACCAGGTCTTTGTTGTCGATGGAAGCGGCTATCACTCCCTTAACTTTTTTCTTTTCCACTTTTTTCAGGAAGGAAATATTGATTTTTGCAGGAATGATAGCGATATCTTCTTCACTGCACTTCTCAATATTCTTAACATCTTCCAGATATTTCAAATTTCCCCGGCTTTCCGAGCCGAACCCGATGATGCCCATCAGGGTGGAACCTTCATAGGAAATTATGGCAGAAAGTTCAGGTTCGATCTCTGTGATGTTTCCATTAATTCCTGCAAACCGCTGATATGGGTCTTTGTCATATTGAATAGTGACCGTACCGTTTTGTGTATCGATCTTTTTAATGGTTCCCGTGGTGGGAGCGGAAATTGCCATAGGAAAGTCGGAGCCATGCACATCGATTATTTTGGAAGCCACCAGCTCACCCGCATAGACAAAATCATTCAGACTTTTCTTCATATAACGGGTTATCATTTTGGGTTTGACATTCAGCTTCCTGGCAACTTTCAATATTTTTGGTTTTGTGGAATAATCCTGGATCTCGCGCATAATTATTGTACCGGAATCATAATTAATTTTCTCCACTCTACCCCGTACAGGTGAATCGAAATAGAAGTGCTGGAACTGGAGTTCGTCTATCAACTTTCCGGAACCGATCTCAGCGATGCGCTGTCCGTATTTTACCTCTTCACATTCTTTGATCCTGATCGATTTTTCGATATTTTCCGGATTCAGATGCAGGTAAGTTTTATCGAAAAGTGAGATCACATAAATCCGGGGCGGATCATAGAGGTTTTCACCAATGATCGTATCCGGTGTTACATTATCTCCTTTTTTAACCAGGATATTTCCTTTATACGGAAGCTCTACCTTGTGGGCCTGCTTTCCTTTTTTGATCGGTTTCTTTTGAATGAAAGCCCTGAAATCCGCTTCGAGTTCCTGAGGTAATGAATCGAATTTGTAAAGGTCAAGTTTTTCATTTTCAGTCTTGAAATCTAACTGCACACCGGCATCTATGAATATCGGAAGATCTGTAGAAAAATTGGAATTTATATTTTCTTCGTTTATGTAAAACCCTTTTTCGAGAGAGATAGAAACTTTCCTTTCTTTTCCAGTTTCATTGGGAAAATAGCGAACATCGTTTACTTTGATAATTTCCTGTTCGCCATCAATATCGATATTCATGATAGTGGCATTTTCCTTCCACTTTTTGCCCATGGGTCGTATCACCAGTCCGAGTTTTTCAAAGCACTCTTCCGTAAGCAAACGCAAAGCGAGTTTTTCATCGACAGCGCTTAGCTTTCCCAGGTGAGGAGAGATAAAATGTTTATCTTTCCAGATCTCTGTTATACCTTCCGGTTTGAAGCCGTCATAGATTATTGCCAGTGCCTGCCGGTTGTTGTCTGTGTGTGCCAGTACGCCGCCGGAACCGATAAGGACGTTGATGTCATACATGTGGAACTTCCTGCTTTCCAGGGCTTTTTCAAAATAGAATGCTTCTGTGATTTTTTCCAGATCACGATGTTTTTGTGTTAATTTATCCAGGAAGCCGATCTGCTTTGTATTGAAATTCATATCCATGTGTTGTTTTTTGGACATTGATATTGCTTCGCGTGCCAGGGCATGTTCGATAGCGTTCTGGTATTGATCGGTGGGATTGCAGGTGGGATACAGCATTTTGTTGGCAATATAGTTCAGGATATAATTTTCTTCAAAATCATCCGGCAGCCATTTCCTGATATTTTCATAACCGGTATCTTTAAGGACGTTCGAGATGCTGTAACTCATACCATAATTGGCACTCACGGTTCGGAAGTATTCTCCCAGAATATTGGAAAAAATATCTGTCGTTGCTCCCCCGATATCCACGGTCATCACGTTCTCATCGAGTTGCTCGCTCACCAGTTGCAATGAGCGGATCACACCGGTGGGAGTGGGAATAATATCATCAGCCACGCGGGTTTTGAGCCTGGAATATCCGGGAGCCTGTTCCATCACGTTATCCATGAAAAGCTTGTGGATCTTTTCGCGAGCCGGCTGCAGGTTCTCATCGGTTAAAGTAGGGCGGAGGTTGGGAACGATGTAAAGATCGAATTTTTTCCGGAACAATCCGGCAATAAATGATTGAGCTTCTTTATTTCCAGCAAAAACGAGTGGGATCTCATCTTTATCTCCGAATTTCGGTTTTGGATTTGCCAGTTGCAGGATCTCACCCAGCCTTAAAATGGAGGCAATTGCTCCTCCGTCAATTCCGCCGCACATGAGAATAATATCCGGGTGCAGGATAGCCATTGCCGTCATCTGCTCCAGACTGCTGCGTTTATCATCGATGGCAAAAGTATCCAGAATTACTCCCCCGGCACCGTAAGCCGTACGCCTGCCGCTGCTGGCAGAATCGAATAAAGTAAGCCCGATGACCAATATCTGCAAGCCGCCGCCGGCACTGGATGTGGAAATATAAAGCGTTTCTTCGTTAAGCTGGAAATTATCAGCAGTAGCATCGGGCGCAAGAAGTGAAACACCGGCTTCTTTTTCCAGCTTTCTTACTGCTTCAAAAACGCCGATATTGACGTCTTCTGTAGGTTTTTCCACCGTGGTGGCTGCCTGCTGCAAACCGGCAATTTTGTACCGTGAATCAACTCTTTGCAGAAGCAGTGCTTTGGTGGTTGTGCTGCCTACATCGGTGATGATTATCTTCTTTTTGGAAAGCATCATTTTTTCTTTCTGAGCCCAGAATGGAATTTTTGCCACATTCTCTACAGCCATTTTTTCTGCTTCGTCCTCGGAGAGAGCCATTTGTCTGATCAGTTGTTCTTTGGTCTCTTTGATGATGTGAGAATATCTTTTCCGATAGCCGAATTCATCTGTGCAATCGCTGCAATATTCATTTCCGATCTCTCCACCGGAAAAATCTTCAGAATCTTTCATCACTCTTCCGCAACTTTTACAGACATGTACTTTTTTCATTTTTTACTCCTCGTAAAGGCTATTTTCTTAAACACCATTGAGTTGCTTTTTTCATCAGGTTCCAGTCTGAACCGTAATCATTCATTTCTTTTACTGCCGGAAATCCATCTTGCTCGCTGTCTTCTTCAAATTCCGGATGAGTTCCGATTATAAAAACTCTGCCCATCCCGTACTCGAATACTGCCATAGATGGTTGATCACCGATGTCGTATCTGCCTAAGATTTCTATTTCAGCACCTTCACCCGGCAGGAACATCGGTCCGTAACAATAACATATCCAGGTTGTGTCAGGCTCTGTTCGGGTGATGGGATGAGATGTGTTAACAATATTCGTTTTGCACATTTTACAATGCGGGAAAGGAGCGATCTCATCGATAGGTCCCCGGGTTATTCCCGGAAATATCGCCAGAGAATTCATAGGCAGTTGATTTCCCTGCCAGAAGATTTTTTCTCCTGTGAAATAAGCACCTCCGCAGATTCCAATATAGCCTCCACCGGCACGAATAAAATTCCTGATCTTTTCAAATCCGTCATCTGAAATATTTTGTGAATATTGATACATATCGCCGCCGGGAAAGCAGATGAGGTCGTACTTCTCAAGAATGATATTATTAACTGAATCTGCATCTATTAAAGTAACATCATAACCCATCCATTCGAACATTCCGGTTGTGGCCAGGATGCATCTTTCGTCCGCACCATTTTCGGAATAAAGAGCAATTTGTGGGATTTCGTTTCCGGTCTGCCAGGATTGACAACCAGAGGTTACCAGTAAAATAAACAAACCGACAACAGATAAATATAATAATCTTCTTTTTAGCATTTTTCCTCCAGATCTATTATACAGGGAACAGAAGATCTTTCAGTGTTTTTATTATTGAGGGTTTGAACTTTTCGATCACACTTCCTTCTTTAATAAAGATCGACTTCAAGCTCAGGTAATAGTTAATCGTTCCAAAGAGAAACATAACAGCGGAAGTTACATCTACATCTCGATATTTTTTTTCCTTTATTCCCAGTTCGATCGCTCTGTGAAAATGGCTGCGTATGATGGAATCGCGGAAAAGAATTTTTCTTCTCAGTTCCTCGTTATAAAATGGAAGCTCCCGTGCCAGTACTGCAAAGAGTTCTTCCTCTTTCTGCAGGAGGTTCAAGTATTGAAGAAGCAATTGTTCCAGATCGACGGCTTCCGCTATCATCTGCTGGATGGCTTGATTGATCTCTTCCAACTCTTTATCGAGTATTTCAACTATGAGGGCATCTTTATTTTTAAAATGCAGGAAAAGTGTACCGTGTGCAATGCCGGCAGCATCTGCGATCTCGGAAGTTGTTGTATTCAAAAATCCTTTTTTCACAAACTCCGATTTAGCGATCTTGAGGAGATGCAGCCTTGTTTTTTGTTTTTGCAATTGCCTTTTATTCACAGCACCTCCTTTTAAGTGAGTATTCAGTCACCGAGTTTAATGTCAGTGAAATATTGTCAAGATTTTTTTCTAGCAATATAAAAAAAACATTAAACTCTTTGACATAAAAAATATATAAAAAAACATAGATATTGTTTTATCAGGAAATCTGAAAAAATTTATTACAAAAGGATTTATTAATGGCTTTTGTTCATTTGCATAACCATACACAATACAGTTTATTAGATGGAGCCTGTCGTGTAGATAAAATAATAGCCATGGCTAAGCAGTACGATATGCCGGCAGTAGCTATGACCGATCACGGCAATATGTTCGGAGCCATCGATTTTTATACAAAAGCCAAAAAAGAGGGTATCAAACCGATCATCGGGATCGAGACTTATATAATAAACAATGAGCTTGATAAACCGGAATCCAAAAAGGATAAAAGATATCATCTGGTTCTTCTTGCAAAGAATCTGACAGGGTATAAAAATTTGATGAAGCTCTCTTCCAGAGCGTACCTGGAAGGATTTTATTATAAGCCCCGAATAAGCAAATCTTTACTTCAGGAATATTCAGATGGATTGATCTGTTTATCTGCATGCATAAAGGGAGAGATTCCACAATTGCTTCTTAACGGAAGATATGATGATGCAAAAGAGGTCATTGAATTCTATAAGCATGTATTTCCGGAAAAATTTTATATCGAAATACAAGATCATGGATTGGAAGAAGAACAGGTCGCAAATCCAATTTTAATAAAGATCGCCAATGAAACCAATACTCCACTTGTTGTTACAAATGATTGTCATTACCTGAAAAAAGAAGATTCTGAGGCTCACGATGTTCTTTTGTGCATCCAGATGGGCAAATCACTTTCCGATACAAACAGGCTGAAATATAATACCAATCAACTTTATTTCAAGTCGGAAGAAGAAATGAAGAAGCTCTTTCCTGGATTATCTGAGGCTTATGATAATACGATTAAGATATCCGAACAAATAGATTTGGAATTAGATTACAATGAATTTCTGTTTCCCAAAATAGGTATTCCGATAGAATTTGCCGGTCCCAATGATTATATGAAACAACTTTGCTCGGATGCAGCGAAAATAAAATATCCCAACATAACAGATAAGATCAAAGAAAGAATCAATTATGAACTTTCGGTGATCCATAAAATGGGTTATGATGATTATTTTCTGATAGTTAAAGATTTTATCGATACAGCACGGAAAATGGACATTCCAGTCGGACCGGGTAGAGGATCTGCCGTTGGGAGCGTAGTTTCTTACCTTCTGGGAATAACACAGATCGAACCTTTGAAATACGGGCTTTTCTTTGAACGATTTCTAAACCCGGATAGAATTGGAATGCCGGATATCGATATCGATTTTTGCGCAGAAGGCAGAGCTAAGATCATCGATTATGTAATAGAAAAATACGGGCGGGAAAGCGTAGCACAAATAATTACTTTTGGAACCCTGGGTGCAAAATCTGTGATTAAAGATGTAGCACGGGTTATGGATGTTCCTGCATCTGTAGCAAATGAGATTACCAAACTCATACCATCTGTTCCTAAAATTACGCTTGAACAGGCATTAAAACAATCAAAAGAATTTGCGGATAAAATGAGCGAAGACGATGTAAAATCTTCGATCTTGGTTTATTCAAAAGTTATTGAAGGACTTATTCGTCATATTGGAGTGCATGCTGCCGGAGTTGTTATAGGTCCGGGAAAGTTAAGTGATTATGTTCCGCTTGCCACGAATAGTCAAAAGGGAAAAGAGCTGGCGATATTAGTTCAGTATGAAGGGAAATGGCTGGATGATCTGAAAATACTTAAAATGGATTTTCTGGGTTTGAAAACATTAACCCTCATAAAAAAAACCGTCGAACTTATAAAACAATCTCAAAACATTGAGATCGATATCAATAATGTAGATATTTCTGATAAAGATAGTTATAAGCTTCTTTCCAAAGGGAAAACAGATGGGATATTTCAATTTGAATCTGCTGGAATGAAAAAGTGTCTTATGGCTCTCAAGCCAAATATGTTTGAAGATATTATTGCAATGGTTGCACTTTACAGACCGGGTCCGATGCAATTCATAGATTCTTTTATCGGCAGGAAGCATGGGAAAGAAAAAATAACTTATCTGCACCCGCTTACCGAAAATACTCTTAAAGAAACTTATGGCGTTACGGTTTATCAAGAGCAGGTTATGCAGATTGCAAGAGAAATGGGTGGATTAACCGGAGCAGAGGCGGATACTTTAAGAAAAGCGATCAGCAAAAAAAATATAAATACGATGGAACAATTAAAGGTAAAATTTGTTGAAGGTGCGTCAAAAAACGGTGTTCAACCTCACATCATCGAACAAATATGGACGAACTGGCTGGATTTTGCTAACTATGCTTTCAATAAAAGTCATGCTGCTGCGTATGCATACGTTTCGTTCCAGACTGCATTTTTAAAAGCTCATTACCCTGTTGAGTTCATGGCAGCACTGCTGTCTCTGGAAGATAATACTACAAAAATCCCTTATTTTATCGATGAATGTAAATCGATGGGAATCGAGGTTATTCAACCCAATATAAATGAAAGCGAGAGTGAATTCGTGGTTCATGGGAATAAAATATTGTTTGGACTGAAAGCCATTAAAAATGTTGGAAGCGTAGCAATCAGGTCAGTAGTTGCAGACAGAGAAGAGAACGGAAATTATAAAAATATTTTTGAATTCTGTTCCCGTTCGGATATTATGGTTGTAAATAAAGCTGTTCTGGAGAGTCTTGTTGCGGCTGGAGCAATGGATGAACTGGAAGGTAATCGTGCCCAGAAATTTGAAGCGGTCGAAGTAGCCCTGGAATATGCTTCGAGTGTACAAACAGAAAAGAAACGTGGTCAGATGATGTTCTTTGATGTTCTGGGAGCAGATGGGACAGATGATAAATATAAGCCGGAACTGCCGGATGTTCACGAATGGACACTGAATTTCAAATTAAAACAGGAAAAGAAGATACTTGGATTCTACTGGTCCGGTCATCCTTTAAATCAATATAAAAAAATGCTGAATATGTTTGTTAATATCAGAACTGAAGATGCCGAATACGATCCGGAAAAGATACCTAAAAATATTTCGATAGCCGGAGTTGTTTCCGAAGTGATAAAAAAATCTGATAAAAAGGGAAATCCTTTTGCTATTGTGATAATGGAGGACCTCTCGGGTAAATTCGAAATGGCTCTTTTTAATAAAGATTATGAAAGCTATCATCATTTAATGGATGAAGGAAAAGAACTTTTTATTATTGGTAAGAAATCGAATTATTCAAATGGGAATGAAAATATATTAAGGGTCATTCCACAGAAAGTTATCCATTTTGATGAATTGAGTAAAAATCTTTCAGGTGAATTTTATTTAAAACTTACGGAAGAAGATTTTACTCCTGAATTTTCAGAAAGGTTTATTAATACTTTGAAAGAACATCCCGGAAAATTTGGTGTTCATATAACTATCGAATCAAATAAATTCCATACTATTAGTCTGCATCCCAGAACTATCAGAATTTTTCCCAATGAAGAAATAATAAAATTACTTGAAGATATTGATAATGCGCAGCAAAAGATAAATTTAAACTTTAATTTACGATGATCTATGAACAAATTTAAAACTTTTCTATTTTTATTCGGGTTATTTTCTATACTTTCTGCAAAAGAACTATCCGTATATGTAGATCAGAACAGATTCTTTGATGAATCCGAGAATACGATTATAGAGATAAATTATCAAGTTCAATATAATGAATTAGAATTTATAAGAACCGAATTAGGTTTTGAAGCTTCATTGAAGGTTAATTATGCTCTCGAAAAAAAAGATAAAATTATTTTTTCAGATGAATTTTCAAATAAGATAATTCTGAAAAATCAGGAAATAATTAATTCCCCAAAAGGTTTTAATGATAAGGTCATTTTTACTCTTTCGAAATCGGGATTTAAAATTATAATTAATTTCACAGATACAAATACTGGAAATTCAATGAGCTGGGATTATGATTTCGAGGTTCTTCCTGCCGGGTCTCTGGTCAGCGATATTGAATTTTCAAATGAAATTAAAATTGATTCTACGAATTTTATGCAAAAATTTCATAGAGGGCAGTATCTTTTTCTTGTTAATCCGAAACATATTTTTACAAATTTGCAAAAAAATATTTTTCTGTATTATGAATTAGGAAATTTTAAACAGGATAATGCAGGGAATTGTAATTTATCAGAAACGATTTCTATTATTAATAATGATGGGGAAAATATTCAGGAGATCACAAATAATATAATCGAGAAAAAAGGGAAAATTGCAGCAATAAAAAAAATCAATATAAATAATTATGATAGTGGTTATTATGAATTGATTTTAAAAATTGAAGATAAAATTGAAAATAAACTAACTGTAAAGAAAGATTATTTCAGTGTAAAAATACCAAAAATTATGGAAAAAAGGATGTTTGTTAATATTGAAAGTGAATATAAACTGATCAAATATTTCTTAAGTTCATCACAGATAAAAGTATGGAGATCACTTTCTGAAAATGGGAAGAAAAATTTTATCGATCGTTTCTGGTTTTCTAACGATCCTGATCCGACCACAGAAGAGAATGAGTTCTACGAATTAATTAAAGAGAGAATGAAATATTGCAATGAACACTTCTCATACTTTAGTGATGGTTGGGAAACAGACAGGGGCAGAATATATATAAGAAATGGGAAATCAGATGAAATACTAAAATGTGAAACAGGGCTCTATACAAAATATGCTCAAAAGGAATATCATATTTGGAAGTATAGAACAAAAGTAAATAGAACCTACATTTTTTTAGATATGCAATCTGCCGGTAACTATAAAATTATCTATGCAGATAATGATGAAAGCGAAAACACTATATCTAATTGGAAAGATCACCTTGGAAAAGATTTTGATGAAGGATTGCTTGAGTAATTTAAATTCATTGTGGGATACTTATGCTACGTGCAATACTTATTTTCTCGGAGAAGCATAAATAAATTTAAATTATTGACAATTTTTTTCAAATATTTATTTTGCACATTGGCTTTGTTTAAGGACGTTAATAACTAATGAAATAGAAAAGAAATGTTAAGAAAGAATTATTTGAATGTTATTTGCAGATAAATATTTTCTCAACATAGAATTAGTTAAGGTAAAAAAGCGTCTATTAAATGTTTAATTTGATTTTTGTTCTTTAAGATAACTATAATGTCAAAACGTGTAGCCATGTCTTCAAAACGGGGATTCTTTAGCAGAAAATAAGAAGCGGTTTTAGCCAGTTTTTTTTGTTTTGAAAAGGATACACTATTTAGTGCAGTCTCAAGATTTGAGTTTCTGGTTTTTACTTCGACAAAAACCAGAATATTTTTCTCTATGGCAATGATATCTATTTCTCCATATGGGGAGAAATAGTTTCGAGAAATGATCTGATATCCTTTTGATCTTAGAAAATCAGTAGCAGTTTCTTCTCCGGCTTTGCCAATAGCGATTTTGTCTTTATAATGCATGGCTAAAAAAAAATCTTGACTAATAAGTTGTCAATAAGATATGAGAAACTTGTCAATAATTGGGGGTAAATATGAAAAAACAAGTTGTATTTTTTATGGTTGTGATAATGTTTTCGACATCATTATTATTAGCGATACCATATACGGTTATGGGTAATATAAATATTCCGGATGCTTATGTATTACCTCATAAGATGGTCGATTTTTCCTACATAAATTACTTTGTAAGTGATGGTGTTATTTCATATGAGAATTCTGATTCTGTCCGGTATAATGAATATGATTATGCAGGACTGATCAGAATCGGTCTGTTCGATCGGGCTGAGATCGGGATCGTCTATACAAACACAGCAGGAGTATTTGGTAATTTTAAATTCCGTATCATCAATGAAACAGAGACATTGCCGGCACTATCCGTAGGTATGTTGAATCTCTTTTCGGAAATCAGCGATTTTGAAAATGAAGATTTAGCTGAAATAGCCGAAAAAGAAGGTTATGATTTTCCTGATCCTGTTGATTATATCAAGAATTCTCCTTTCGTTGTTATAAGTAAGTCTCTCGTAATTATCACAGGAATTCCAATTATGGATTATCTGGAGACTTCATTTCACGGAGGAATGGGACATCGTAGATTCCAGGGAAAAGGTGAAATAGTAAAAAGTTTTGCCGGCTTATTCTGGGGTGTCGATATCAAGCCTTCCAGGTATTGGGGATTTGATCTTGAATTCGATGGTCAAAATGCAAACTTTGGCTTGAATGGATTCTATCAAAATTTTACCGTTAGATTTGGTATGTACGAATTAGAAGATTACCTGCAAACAAAAGGTGATGAATCAAGTACTAAATTTGCTATAAATTTAAAATACACTTTAGATCATTTTTCAGAGTTAAAAGCTTCAGAGAAGAGGAAAAAAACCATTGCACCAAGAACAAGAACAAGAACTACACCTAATACAGAGGTATATGATGGTGACGCAAATCCACTTCGAGAAGAATTGGAGCAAATCAGAAAACGTAGAAAACAAGCTGAAAAAGAATTAGAAGAAATTAGGAAACTGCTTCAAGAATAACTGATCTTATCTTGAATTTTATGAAAAAAATATTTTTACTCACTTTTTTATTTTGCTTTATGATGCTGTTAAAAGCA
>JAUVLE010000319.1 GCA_030595905.1 Candidatus Cloacimonadota bacterium
GTCCTATAATTTATCTATATCCAGATTGAAAGATTTCTCTCTATTCATCCACATTCCGGAAGGCAGATCTTCGAATCCGCATTTTTCGTAAAATTCCCTGTTATCTTCAGTGTAAGATAAGAAGAAATATGTGCCTTTGAATTTACTCAGTAACATTTTCATCATTTCTTTGGCAATGCCTTTTTTTTGATATTTGGGATTTACTATCACATCGTAAATTCCCGTATAATAATATCCATCGGAAATTGAACGAGCAAAAGCAACCAGTTTATTATTGTGATAGGCTGTAACGTAATAGGAATTTTTGAAAGCATCCAGAATATCTTCCGGATTCTTATTCCAACCTACGCTTTTAAATACATTCATAATCTCTTCACCAGTAATTTCGTTTTTTGTTTTGTAAATAATTTTCATTCTGCTCTCCTTCTAATCAATATCTCTGGTTTATCATACTCTATTTTTTTGAGATTAAATTTAACATAACTATAATCTCCTTCCTCCAATTTCCAGATCGCTTCAATTTCTGTTGGAATTAGTATGCCATTTATCTCTTTGTAATTCCTGAATTTTCCAACCCAGGTTTCCAAATCTTCAGTCATATATCTTTCTGTTTGCATCTGTGTTATCTCACCCTTATCATTGAAACTTACAATGTAATAGATATTAATGTTGTTATAATTGTAAATCAATTTTGCAGATAAAGAATCGATAGGTGACCATTGCAGGTTTTCGGAAGGCAAAAGATTTGTCGGGAACCAGACGCTTTCGCCAAGCCATCTTAGTAATTCTCCTTGATCAAAACTTTCACCTTGACCATCCACAATCTTGAATAGTGATAAAAGGGTAACAACAAGCCTACCTTTATCTGCAATATACATATCACGAGCAGTAAACATCGAAGTTTTTCCTTTCCAAATAAAACCGGGTTTTTCAGCAGTAAAGTATTGTTCGCCTTTAATTTTGATCCAATCTTTTTTAGGACTGGTTTTAAAATAACCATCGTGCTGTAATCTTACATAGCTTATATAGGGTTGACCATCTTTCAACACATGTTTGAAATATCGTTGAACAGGTTCAGGTAAAGCTTCTAACTGTTCATAGATAAACGTTCTGTTGGAAATATCTCCGGAAAGAGAAAAAAGTTCAGTCACTTCTTTGCTGTGTTGGTTGGATAGAATTATTTTTCCTGTAAATATGGTAATTATAACCAATATAATTATCAATAATAAAATAGTCATAGTTGTTCTCCTCATATTTCCATTCTCCTTTTTAATTTGATTACCTTGCGGATGGTTGTCCCGAAAGCTTTCGGGAAGCAATGCTAATCTGCTCACAGTCAACCATTGCGAAGGTCACACACCCCACGGCTGAAGCCGCACCCCTACTTCGACAAGCTCAGTACGGTGTCTCAAGAGGGGAATTCGCAAGGTTTTAGTCCAACTTAATTCCCGATGTTTAAATTTTCTGTGCATTTTGTGCCTTTTCGTGGCAATTTCATCTTCGCGTTCCTTAGCGTCCTTTGCCTGCCTTGCCGTTGTTTTAACGAAGGCAGGTGGCTCATCCTTTATCCTAAAAACTATACCCGATCATCAGTTGCACCGATTTACCATCTGTTGAGATTTGCTCAGGATTAAAATCGTTCACTTCCGGGTTCCAGAAAAGATTCAGGTAAATACTCAAATGATCATAATTTCTTTGATATGAAAGAAACCAGCACCAGTCTTCACTTTCCCAACTATAAACTATCATTGCCACGATACTATCAAATAGTCCGATCGGATAATTAAGTGATATGGCAGATGATTCTGTTTTATAACTGCTTTTGAAAAGGTCATCCTCTGATTTTGAATAAACAAAATGCTCTCCCAGGATATGAACTCCATTTCCAAATGGAATGGTGTAATCCGCTCCGAGAGTCAGATATTTTTCCCAGTTTGGAGTTATCTCATTTTCATTATATTTTGCCGCTACAGCCTCGATCCATAATCCGATCTCAAAATCCCAGCGAGCATCGAAACCGAACCTGTTTTCGAGAGTATCATTAATTTTCAATTCACGGTGATGATAGGAAAGAGCAGCTTCACAGAATTCAAAAGTATACTGTGTCCTCCCACCAAATTCAAAACTATCTTCTTTTGATGTAAATTTTTCCAACCCTTTTAACTCATCTTCTGCGTAGATTCCCCATAGCCATATATTGGTATTATTCAGAAAATAATATCTAAAAAGTATTAGGCTTAGTTGCTTCGTTACAGAAGATTTTCTGTAGAATTCTTGAAGCTGGCTTAAGATTACCTCCAAAATCAATCACTGAAGTGTTTGCTGCACATGGCCAGCTATCATGACCCATCCACAAT
>JAUVLE010000104.1 GCA_030595905.1 Candidatus Cloacimonadota bacterium
AAAAAACGTCTCGATCTTAATCCGCGTTTCCCACTGACATTCTCCCTTTTCAGGATGAAGATTGTTTTGAATGAAGATATAAAAAAAGCAGGATACAATCCTGTGAGAACGGCAATGATGAACATTCCCGCAATTAAAGATAAAATAGTGAAAGGACTATTGAATAAATCTAAAACCAGTTCTTTATTGATAATTTCATTAAATTGAGGAAGAAACAGTTCTGTAAGAATTAGTGCAAAGATAAATGAGATAGCAGAGATAACAACAGATTCTCCCATAAATTGTTTTATAAGATCACTTTTTCTTGCTCCGTTCACTTTGCGAATTCCAATTTCCTTTGCTCGCAGACTCGACCGTGCGGTAGAAAGATTTATAAAGTTTATAATTGCAATTATCAAAGTAAGGATTGCCGACATAGAAAAAAGTAATAAATACTGCATATTACCGTGTTTACAATAATCATTCTTATTCAGTTCTTTAAAAAAGTAAATATCTTTTAAATGCCTTAGATTAAATGCAATCTCTGATCTATCCTCGTCCGTACTTGCTACGAATTCATTAAAAGCTATGTTAAATGAGTTAATAACTTCATTTGGATTTTTTCCATCAGACAAACGAACATAAGTCTGATAGTTCCAATTATTCCAATTTTCATAAAAATCTTCCTTCTTTGTCATGATCTTTCGGTTTTTAAAAGATGAAAGAGCATTTATCGAAAGATGTGAATTTTTTGGGAAATCACTGAATATTCCGGCAACAGTAAAAGCATATTCTTTATCGACTGTTATCTGCTTACCGATGGCGTTTTCATCGCCAAATATTTTTCTAACTTCCTGCTCGGATAATAGAAGTTTATAAGGTTCTTCTAAAGCAGATTTTCCTTCTCCGCTGATAATGTTAATTGTGAATATATCAAAAAAATCCGGTTCAGCAAAAATCACATTTTTAATGGAGTGATCATTATTACTGAAATTGACTTTAATGCTATGACGATCTGTAAGTGCAACTGCTTCTAAACCGGGCATTTCCGTTCTGATAATTGGAGTCAGCGGAGCCGGAACGTGAAACCATTGCCCGGCTTCTATCCTGTAGATATTATCGTAATGCCGGTTGAATTTATCTACCGTAAGTTCGCTGACAACATAGAGACTTACCATGATAGAAACCGCAATTCCCACCGATAAACCCATGATATTGATAAATGAAAAGAACTTACTTTTTTTCAAATTCCGAAGTGCGATCTTCAAATAATTTTTAAACATTTTTTCTCCTGTTCTTTTGTCATTCCCGATTGTTTACTCCGGCTACTGACGGATAATCGGGAATCTATTACAAAGTTCCGGCTTTAAAAACCTGAAGTGAGCAAAACACGTATCCAAGCTGGGGCTTGGATACGAAGATAAGTGTTTAGGAACGAAACCTCCGTAATGGTTGTATTTGTTAACCATTGCGAAGGTCGAAAGAAGCAAGAAGCTCGATAACCATTCGCAAGGTTTACTCATATTTCAACGCATCCACCGGATTTGAATTTGCAGTTTTTATGGTTTGATAACCGACCGTAACCAAAGCAATTACTAAAGCCAGCAATCCTGAAATAATAAACGACCAGATATTCATTTCTGCTTTATAGGCGAACATTTGCAGAAATTTATCCATGATAAAATATCCAATAGGCCAGGCTATCAAATTCGCTAATATTACCCATTTAGTAAATTCTTTTGAGAGCAGCCAAATGATGTTTGAAACCGGTGCTCCCATAACTTTTCGGATACCGATTTCTTTTGTACGTTGCGTAATAATAAATGAAGAAAGAGCAAATAACCCCAGCATAGAAATAAAAATTGCTAAAATGGATGAGATTACAAATAATTTAGCGGTTTGTTCTTCAGTTTTATACATTTGATCAAATTTATCATCGATAAAATAGTAATCCAAATCATAAAAAGGATCGAATTTTATACATTCTTTTTTGATAGAATTAAGTGTTCTTTGAATATCGTTAGTTTGTATTTTGATTGAAATATTAGAAATCCACATATTTTGCAAATGAATAATGAGTGGTTCGATATTTTGATGTAAAGATTTAAAATGGAAATCTTCTACAACTCCAATTACCTCTCCATAAGTGAATCCTGAAATATTCAGTCTTTTCCCGAGCGGGGATTCCAATCCGAGTTTTTTCGCGGCAGTTTCATTAATAATAACGGCATCCTTAATATCGCTTGATATTTCTTCAGAGAAACTCCGACCGTATTTGATCTTTATTCCATAAGTTTTCAAAAAATCAAATCCAATGCGGAATTCGTTCATAGTAATGCCTGTTTTCATATCTTGTCCTTCAATACTAACGATATTCGCACTGGGAAATTCACCGGGTATGTGTTGTGAACCGGTTACGCTTCGAATATCCGGATTTTTTAATAATTCATCTTTTACGGAATTGTAGTTATTGATTATTTTTCTAGAGAAATTCTTGAGGACTATAATATGTTCTTTATCAAAACCCAAATTTTTATTTTTTAAATAAGTTAACTGACTATTAATAACAAATACGATAGAGATAAGAAATATGGTGATACTGAATTGAAGAATCACCAGAATCTTTCTTAAAAAGCTCTTTCTATTTCCAAATTGCGAAATCCCTCTTATCGTTTTCAGGGAATTAAATTTTGATAGAAATATGGCTGGATATATTCCCGACAGAATTCCAATAATAATAGATATTATGAATATAACGCAAAATAATATGATATTATCCCTATAAAAAAATGATAATTCGCAATTCATTAAATTATTAAACGGATTGATAAATAATTCCACCATTCCTAAAGAAACAATAAAAGCAATTAGAGACATTAAAACCGATTCACCTAAAAACTGCATAATAAGTTCATTTCTTTTTGCACCCATAATTTTTCTCATAGAAATTTCATTTGCTCTATCCTCGGATTTGGCAGTTATCAGGTTCATAAAATTTATCCCGGCAATTATCATAATAATTACAGCAATCATAATAAAGATATAAACATAAATAATATTTCCGTTTATCTCCAATTCGTAGTTATAATGCGAGTAAAGATGGATATCCGTTAAAGCCTGATATAGAGAATTAAAATTTACATCCATTTCTACAGGAAAACCGGATAAAAAAACTTCCGTAACTTCCTGACAAACCGTCTGGAATTTATCTTTTATTTCATTAATCTTTGTATTTTTTTCCAGAAGAAAATATGTATAAAAGGAAAACCCTTGTTGATGGACATTATTAATATCAAATGCTGCAAATGGCAGCAGAAAATCGAAGTGTAAGTGAGAATTTGCCGGAATATTTTTCAATATACCGGTAACAGTAAAGTTTTCGTTTTCGATGATCATTCTTTTATTAAGCGGATTTATATCTCCAAAATATTTTTTTGCTGTCTCCTGTGTTAGAATAACAGAATTCGGTTCGTTTAGAGCATTTTTTGAATCACCCGAAATAAGAGGAAATGTAAAAATCTCCAGAAATGCCGGATCAACCCAGAATATTTCATCTTCATTAAAATATT
This sequence comes from Candidatus Cloacimonadota bacterium, assembly GCA_030595905.1. Lineage (GTDB taxonomy): Bacteria > Cloacimonadota > Cloacimonadia > Cloacimonadales > TCS61 > JACNIV01. Next base: position 3,549 of record JAUVLE010000104.1, read on the forward strand.
TATCCTCGTATTGGATAGTTCTTTTCCAATAGGCAAAAATCCTGGTTGCTTTAATAATTTCCGGAATTTGCTCGACCAGAACCGGACCCATTTTTCCTGAAGAAATAGGATAAGTTTCATAAACTCCATTTTCTTTTGGAATATCAGTCGTTATACGATAGATTCTGTCCGCATTTTTGTGGAATTTATCATAACTAAATTCATTACGTACAAAAAGAATGATCAGGATAAAAGTAGTCATTCCAATTGCCAGTCCAAAAATATTAATGAAGGATATTACTTTATGACGAACAAGATTTCTGATAGCAACTTTCATATAATTTTTAAACATAATATTTCCTTTATGCTCACGGATTCTCACGGATTTTACGGATAATGATTTTTCTTCTTGTTCCCAAGTTTTTCGAACAGAACTTACTACTACGAGGAATGAACCAGTCTGACATGGTGAATTTTTCCTTCATTCATTTTATCTGTGTTTATCTGTGAGCTTTTTTCCCAAGGTTCTATAGATGGAATTCCTTCTTGATGTTTTCCGTTACGATATGACCATCGAATAACTGGATAACTCTGTGAGCATATTCTGCGAAAGAGGGTGAGTGCGTTACCATAATAATGGTTGTTCCTTCCTCATTGAGTTGTGTAAGCATATCCATCACTTCTTCACCATTAGCGGAATCCAGGTTACCCGTCGGTTCGTCTGCCAGGATAAGTTTGGGTGTGGTGACAACTGCTCTGGCAACTGCAACTCGCTGCTGCTGACCGCCGGAAAGTTGTTGTGGAAAGTGCTTAGATCGATGAGCTATCTTCATTCTATCCAGAATTTCATTCACTCTCTTCTTTCTTTCAGCAGAAGACATTTTAATGTAAAGAAGCGGTAATTCCACATTTTCATAGACGGTAAGTTCATCGATCAGGTTAAAGCTCTGGAAGATGAATCCAATATTGGATTTTCTTAGGTTAGTACGCATCCTTTCGGTGTATTTGGCAACTTCCTGAGCGTTGAAATGATATTCTCCACCAGTAGGATTATCTAGAAGACCGATTACATTAAGAAGCGTAGATTTCCCGCATCCTGAAGGTCCCATAACTGCTACGAATTCACCTTTGGCTACTTCCACATTCACATTGTTCAGTGCTACAGTTTCTACTTCATCTGTCCTGTAGATTTTGGTAAGATCGACTGTTTTAATCATTATTTCCTCCATTATTTTATTTTCTCAATTCTTTCGAAAATGCAGAGCGCAGAGTGCCTGCTATCCTTTTAACGTTTTTTGAAAATGGGTGATTTTTCTGCATAATAGATCCAACTTATCTATCATTTTAGGTTTCCAATCAATGCTGATCATCTGCCTATGTATTAAATATTGAACGATGTTTGCCACTTCAAAAGCTGAGCGTCTGGAATAGTTTAGAAACTTATAAAATTCTTTATCATAATTTGAGCCTGAACCTTCAGCAATATTATTGGAAATGCTCAAACCTGCAGCTCTCAATTGTTCAGCAAATCTATAAAGATGAGCTTCCTCGAGTATTTCTGCTATTTCCATACACATATCCAATATATCGATTGCAATTTTCCAGATTTCCAAATCTTCAAATCTAAACTTACTCATCTCTCCCTCTCTGCCCTCTGCTCTCTGATCTCTGCTCTCTGTTTTTTGCTCTTTGCTCTTTGCTCTTCTTGCACTACTTAAGTATCAGCTTTTCTGCTCTTCCAAAGTTATCATAACTGGATACAACAACTTTCTCGCCTGGTTCCAGTCCTTCCAATACTTCGTAATATTTAGGGTTCATTCTACCCAACCTGATATTACGTTTCACAGCGAATTTTTCTGATGGATCGATTACAAATATATATTGCCCACCGGTACTTTGATAAAATCCACCACGCGGAATAAGAATTGCCATTTTAGATTCTCCAAGTTCCAATTTAACTCGAAATGTTTGACCGGTTCTAATTCTCTTTGGAACATCTTCTGAAAAAACAAGATCAACTCCAAAGCGGCCATTTCGAACTTCGGGATAGATTTTCTTAATTCGTAATTTATATGTCTTTCCTGTGAAATCAAATTCTCCTATCAGGTTTGCATTAATCCGTGAAATGTAATGTTCATCAATTTCCAGGCGGATCTTGAATTCATCCAATACATGAATTTGTCCAAGTCTTTGACCACTCGATTTTGCTTCTCCGATTTCTGCGTTAACGCTAACAAGTAAGCCATTTACAGGTGCTTTCACACTTAAATTATCCAGTTTCTTTCTTACAAATTTCAGATTGAGTTGCATTTGTTCAACTGAGTTTTCCAATTGAGTTACCTGAATTTCACGAAATAATGAATCTTGTTTCTGGTTTTCTATTACCAACTCTCGTGTTTTGTTTAGATATTCATAATATTCTTTTTCTTCTTCAAATTCTTTATCTGAAATATATTTCTTACTAAAAAGATCCTTACTGTTTTCGTATTCCCGTATTTGAATGTTTAACTTATAATCGAGTTCAAGCAACTGTCTTGTAAGGCTTAATTTATTTTGTTCCATAGATAAGCGGGTATTTCGTAAGTTGTTTATCTGTTCAGCCAAACTTGCTTCACGATTCATTATTTCGAGATGGAGGTTTGTATTGCTAAGGCGTAGGATCACATCTCCTTTTTCTACCATTGTACCTTCTTCAGTTACGATCTCTTCGACACGGCCACCCTCCATTGCATCCAGAAAAATCGTGCTTATGGGCTCAACAGTTCCGGTTACGGTTATGTAATCCTGAAAAAAATCTTCTTTAACTTCTTCTATTGAAATGCGTTCCTTTTGAACATTGAACTTTGAGCTATGGTCTCCCAATATTAGATTATATAAAATTAAAAATGCAAAAATTCCACCAATTGATAGCCAGATTATCTTCTTTGGTGTCCACTTTTTCTTTTCAATCTTTCGATCCATACAAACTCCTTTTTCTTTTCACAATTTACATTATAGCAAATAACGTGCCAAACAGTAATATACTATTATATAAGGAATTAGCAAATTGTAAGTTAGATTTTGGTGTTCGATTATGAACTAAGATGTGTTCGGTAGCGGACAGTTTTTTATTGACGGAGAATAATGATTTTGTATTTTAACCCTTGCTATTCCCCTAAACAGGGGAACATTAGAATAGCAGGAAGAAATTTTGATATGAGTAAAGGATGATTTAATAAAATGAGGACCAATTTTCTATTGTCACATGCAGTTCCCTTCCCCTTCGTTAGGGAGAAGGGTTAAGGATGGGGGTTGAAAAAAAATTTATCATACGCTGGAGAAACCAGAGGAGATTATTTTATGAACAAAAAATTAGGTAAAATATTGGCTGTTGACGATAATGAAGACATTCTTTTTAGCTTAAAATTGCTTTTAAAAAATCAGGTAGAAATCATCCATACCGAACACAATCCGAGAAAAATTCCTGAACTGATGCAGAAAGAAAATTATGATGTAATACTGCTGGATATGAATTTTACAAAAGATTGTATCAGCGGGCAGGAGGGTTTCAACTGGCTGGAAAAGATATTGGATATCGATCCGTCTGCAGTAGTCATTTTTATTACAGCTTATGGTGATGTGGAAAAAGCAGTAAAAGCGATCAAGCTGGGAGCTGTGGATTTTGTTTTGAAACCCTGGCAGAATGCAAAACTTCTGGCAACTTTATCTTCTGCCTTAAAGTTACGAGGTTCTCTGAAAGAAGCAGATAACCTGCGCATGAAGCAAAAAGAATTGAGTGCTACTATGGACCAGCCTTTCCATGATTTCATAGGGAATTCTCAGGAAATGCAGAAAGTGATCGGCACAATCATGAAAGTTGCTTCTACAGATGCCAGTGTACTTATCCTGGGAGAAAATGGAACGGGAAAAGAACTGGTTGCCCGAGCGCTTCACAGAAATTCACATAGAACTAATGAAGTCTTCCTTAATGTGGATCTGGGAGCAATAAGTGAAACTCTTTTCGAAAGTGAATTATTCGGACATGTGAAAGGTGCATTCACAGATGCAAAAAGGGATAAACCCGGCCGGTTCGAAATTGCTTCCGAAGGAACAATATTCCTGGATGAAATAGGTAATCTGTCTCTATCCCTGCAATCGAAACTTTTACAGGTATTAGAAAAAAGGGAAGTGATACGAGTAGGTTCAAATAAGCATATAAATGTTGATGTAAGGTTGATCTGTGCTACGAACATGCCTATTTACAAAATGGCAAAAATAAATGAATTCCGCCAGGACCTTCTGTACAGGATCAACACAGTTGAAATTCACCTGCCAGCACTTCGAGAGAGAATTGAAGATATCAAACCATTGGCAGAACATTTCTTAAAAATGAATCTGATAAAATATAAGAAGAACATAAAAGGAATATCATCTGTTGCATTAAGGAAGATGGAACAATATAATTGGCCGGGTAATGTACGTGAACTACAGCATTCTGTGGAACGTGCCGTCATATTGAGTGAAACGAATATTTTGCAACCAGCAGACTTTATGCTGACAAAACCAGGTGGTCAAAATATAGAAAATAACTTTGGATCTTACAATATAGGGGAAGTGGAAAAGGATGTGATTCAGCGCGTTTTGCGCAAAAACAACGGTAATATAAGTGCGGCAGCCAAAGAACTGGGTCTTACCAGAGCTTCACTTTACAGAAGGTTAGGGAAATATGATTTATAAAAATTTCAAACTAAACTGTTGCATACGAATTATCCTGATAGCTATAACAATGTTTCTCACTTTTATCTCGGTCTTTAACCTGGGGTTCAGTGTCACTCCTATCCTTCTTGGTCTGATAACTATACTACAAATATCATCTATGCTGCGATACATTCAGAAAACAAACCGTTACCTTACTACTTTCCTGGAATCAATCCGCTATTCCGATTTTTCCCGTTCTTTCAAGATAGATGGACTTGGAACTTCTTATGATAGTCTGAAAGAAGCATTCAATGATGTGATCGAAGATTTCCAAAAGATCCGTTCGGAAAAAGAAGAGCACTATTTTTACCTGCAGAACGTTATTCAGCATATAGGGATCAGCCTGATTGCTTTCCGAAAAGACGGACATGTGGAAATGATCAATAACAGCGCAAAAAAAATGTTCCAGGTAAATAGACTTAACAATATAAAAGAACTGAAAAAATACAGTGAGGAACTGGTAAGAACTTTAAGGGAATTAAAACCCGGGAAACGAAGATTGGTGCAGATTTCCGATGAAGAACATTTGTTACACTTGGCAATATATGCAACTGAATTTAAACTACGGAACCGGAGCATTACACTGGTTTCCGTTCAGAATATACAAAGCGAATTAGAAGAGCAGGAACTGGCTGCCTGGCAGAAACTTATCAGTGTTCTCACACATGAGATAATGAATTCTATTACACCAATTGCGTCTCTTTCTGCCACTGTTGCAAATTTATTGAAGGATATTGATACAACCGATAATATTCCGCAGGAAATAGATGACGAAATAGTAGAAGATGTAAGAAAAGCTATGATGACCATCAACAAGCGAAGTACCGGCTTAATTCGTTTTGTGGAGTCCTATCGTAATCTTACCAAAATACCCAAACCGGAATTTGAAATAGTGCCTGTTAAAAACATTTTTGATAGTGTTAAGCTTCTTATGGAAAAAGAACTGCAAAGAAGTAACATCAGCTGCAAAAGATCTATCATTCCTGAAACGTTGGAAGTAACTGTCGACCAGCAGCAGATCGAACAGGTACTTTTAAACTTGATAAAGAATTCTCAACATGCATTGGAAGAACAAGAAGACGGCAAAATAGAATTGGATGCTTTCCTGGATAAAAGAGGAAAAGTTGCCATTCAGGTGGTAGATAACGGTCCCGGTATTCTTGAAGATGTGATCGATAAAATATTCATTCCCTTTTTCACAACAAAAACAAATGGTTCCGGAATTGGATTAAGCCTTTCACGTCAGATCATGCGATTTCACGGAGGAACTATTACTGCCGGTTCCGAACCGAATGTTAAAACTGAATTCACTTTAAGATTTTAGTATTTTGTCATTCCCAACTCTGCCTGCCAAGCCGGAGTTATACAAAGGCTGGATTGGGAATCT
>JAUVLE010000291.1 GCA_030595905.1 Candidatus Cloacimonadota bacterium
AACCAGTATTATGCCGCTATCATTGGAACGGTGTTTATGTGTTTTGTTCTTACTGTGATATATTATGTTAAAGAAAGAGAACGGAAACAAAAAAAACTAAAAAAAGCAATACAAGAAAATGAAAGCTAAAAGATTTTTATTTATTTCCATATTAAACCTGCTTTCCGTCAGCATCGTTTTTGCTGCTGATTTTAATTCTTTTATGGAAGATGTGCTCAACGAGGATACAAAATATCTGCAGAAAGTTAATCGGTTGAATATGGAAGTTGCAGAGAATAAGATCGAACGCTCGGTTAACTGGTTCGATATAAATCTTTCCTATCGTAAATACTCTAACGATAAGATCCGCAAACAAACGGAGACAACCCTGGAATATTCCGATATTGATGAAGAAGATGAACGCTGGCGGCTGGAACTGAGCAAGCGGTTATTTCCCAAAGATTACGATGATGTAAGTGATGATTTGAATGCCAGAATCAATATACTGAGATTTCAGCACGAGGTAGAGTTATATAAAATTTCACGGATGGATGATATTATAGACGATCTGATAGAGAGCTTTGAAGCAGCTTCCAAAGCATCGATCCTGAAAGATGAACTCACCATTTTGAATCGGGAAAACCGGATATTGGAAGAACTTCAAAGTAAGAATATTACCCAGCCCGGAGATTTAATAAAAAATATTAAAGATCTGAATAAAAAAGAAAATGAACTTGCCGGATGGGAAGAAACAGCTTCCTGGTATGCTTTGAATTATTTTGAAACCTGTCAGAAATTCGATAATTCTTTTTCTGAGTACATAGATAAAACTTCGGAAATTCCCGACACGATCCTTTTTCAAGAAACATTGACCCGAAAGATTGAAGAACTGAATAAAAAATCCAAAAAAATATCCGGTTCAATAAACCGGAAAAAATATTATTTCTTTTTTCCAGAACTTAATATTTCCCTCTCTTATAATAACAGAAAAACTTATCAGGATTGGAACATCACGGAGAATTCGTATGAATATCTGCGTGAAAGGGACTTTGAAGAAAAGTATCCGGAAGGTGAAATCGAGTTGTCGCTTCCTTTTAATATTTTCTCCAACATTTCCGGGAAAAAGCAAATGCTGAACTCTTTTGATAATGAGATCCAAATTCGGGGAAAAGAGATGGTCACTTCTATGCGAGCCCTTGAGTTGGAGAGAATTAATTCCTTTCAAAAAGCTCTTAATAACTTTAAAAGAAAGAAGAGATTATGGCAGCTTTATGATGAGCAATTCTTCAAAATAAAAGCGCAGTTCGATTCCCGGCCTGAACTTCTGGGAACCACACCGGAAATTAAACTCTTGAAAGAAGAGATCAAAATGCGGAAAGCAGAGCTCGAATATAAGATCAGTGAAATGAAATTGTATAAAGAGATCTTTCTGATAAATTATTTTGGAGAAAGTTAATATGAAACCTGAAAAGAAAAGAAAATACATAATGATCCTTTCGATAGTTACACTTATTATCATTGTTATTATTTCCTATTTTATCGAGGCTCGATCACAGAAACTTCCCGCTGTGGTGAGGACAAACAAAGTGGTTGTCAGTACAGAGACTTCCGGAACTGTGAAAGAATACAATGTCTCCCTGATGCAGGAAGTAACTACCGGTGACCTGATATTGGAGATGGAAAACCCGAAGCTGAAAGCACGCCTGGAAACACTGAAAAATGAGAAACAGAAATATGAAGAATTGATAGCTTCTGCAAAAAGCGGCGACCACCTGAATATGGAACTTCTTGAACTGGATGAGGATATTCTAAAAAACGAAAATGATCTGAAAAATACACAATTGGAAAAAGGTAATATCTCAAATAAATTGGCAGTTTATTCCGAAAAATATAGGAATGCCGTTTTGAAATATGATGCCAGTAAAGAACTTTTCTCAAAAAGAATTATCAATTCAGCAGAATTTGAAGATAAGACAAACGACTTTCTGAATATCAGCAATAAATATAATGAACTGAGAAGCGATTCTCTTCAGATGGAAAAAGAAGTTGAAACCTTTCAAAGTATGATAGATATTTTCAAGGATCAGAAAATTATGTTGTCTTCGAATGTTTCATTGATCGCTTCCAAACATCTGATCGACCTGGATGAGATTAATTCAAAAATACACGATCTCGAGCAGAATATTGCCAACCTGAAGATATATGCTCCTGCCGAGGGAACAGTTACGGATATTTATTATAAACCCGGTGAGAAAATTAAAAGCGGTAACGTGGTTGCCGAGATCGCAACGATTCAAAATATCTGGGTCATCGCTTATGGAAATTCATTCAGCAGGAGAAGAATCACTCCCGGACAAAAGGTGAAAGTATTCTGCGGGAACGGGAAAAAGATATTCGGGAAAGTGGTTTCTGTTTCGCCCATTATGGAAAAAGTAAAAGCACTCAGCTCATCTTTTGAGACAGTAAATACATATTCCAAAATAGAAGTTCGTTTTGATGATGAAGAATCTGTCCGCAAAAACGTGACCCCGGGAGAACGTCTCGTGGTTAGAATATATTTTTAAAACCTTCCGTCTTCTTCGGCAGCAGCCGGATACGCCAGACAGGTCAGAATGGTTAAATTAACTGGTTGAACCAGTTGTTAAAATAGTGTAATAGAAATTATGAAAAGTTATGAAATAAAGATGAGTTTACTCTAAAAAGGGTGTGATAAGAAATATGTTGGAAAATACATCCAATATTTGGAAACCGATGAATCGGTTAATATTTACTATCTTCTTATTAACCACCAACTTAAGAGGCTGTGTGAAAAGTCGAAACAAGGCTAAAATATTATTAACAATATGAGTAAAACTTATGTTTTATTTTGGGTAATGAAATTGCGAAAAGCAGCATTTAAAGCTTGACTAAAAATAGCTATAAATACTTATGAATCA
>JAUVLE010000242.1 GCA_030595905.1 Candidatus Cloacimonadota bacterium
CAACTTTATGCAGATAGTAAAAGCGGATGCCTATGGTCACGGAGCTTTTGAAATTTCAAAAAAAGCAATTCACTGCGGTGCAACTTTTCTGGGAGTAGCAAATGTTCAGGAAGGCATGCTGTTACGTTATCAGGGTATCGATACGCCAATTCTGATATTATCTCCTTCCCTGGAAAGCGAGATCGGGCTTATTTTGGAAAATGATCTGATACCTACCATATCATCTCTGGAATTTGCACGGACTCTCGATAAAAAGGCAACGAAGAAAATCGGTATTCACATCAACATCGATACGGGAATGGGTAGAAGCGGCGTGATTGCAAAGAAGGCTGTTGAAACCATAAATAAAATACGTTCACTTCTAAACCTGGAGATCGAAGGATTATTCTCTCATTTTTCTGCTGCCGAAAATGATGCTGATTATTCTAAACTTCAATCTGAAAGATTTAAATCTATCCTGGATAAACTTGATTTCAAACCAGAGTATGTTCATATTGCCAATAGCAGCGGTGTAATAACTTTCAAGGATGATTATTCTAATCTGGTTAGGCTGGGTCTTCTTTCCTATGGTGTTTATACTGATCCATCCTTAAAAGATAAAATTTCTCTGAAACCTGTTATGACTTTCAAATCACGCATTGGACAGATCAAAACAGCAGAAAAAGGCGAATCCATCGGATACAATAGAACTTATGTAACTCCGGATAAAATGAAATATGCCATCCTGCCTGTGGGTTATGCAGACGGTTATGATTTCATGCTTTCCAACAAAGGAAAAGTATCGATAAAAAATGAGATTTGCGCTGTTATCGGAAAAGTGAGCATGGATATGATAGCTGTGGATGTAACTCATCTAAAGGCAAATGTGGGAGATGAAGTCGTTCTGCTGGGAAATGAACACGATGCTGTCAAAGCAGAAAATCTAACTTCGCTCTATAACGGTTCCAGTTATGAAATACTCTGCCAGGTGGGAAGACGAGCCAGGAGATTCTATTATGAGAATGGAAAAATAATCGCATCTTCCCCGCTTCTGCGCCGTGATTTCGTTAGCTCAGATTATTCAGACGATAAATTGAACACAGTCATCGAGACGGCAATAGAACAGCGACTTCAAAGCAAGGAAATTTCCAGCCTGATCTATTCTGATATTTTGAAAAGATTTTTCTCAGAACGGGATCGGGATATTCATTATCGTCGTAATTTTAAACATACAATTGAATTCAAAGACTCCGCTATGTCCCACTTTATAAGGGGGGACACAAGGGGGTTAGTTGACGATTTTTACCTCACCAAAACAACCCTCACATTCACCAAACAACTACAGAACGATCATTTCTACGTAGCCTGTGCCAACAGTGAAAAGCTTCTGGAAAAATATTTCCTCCGCAAAGATGTGGAATACCGCTGGCTGCTGGATAACAAATTAGAAGCGAACCTGTTCGATGTTACATCTGCCAAGATTAACGACATCGATCTTTACCACGAAATGAAGCTGAAAGATGGCTGCATGGAGATTCGCTGTCATCATCCGCAGTTGAAAGAACTAATTGGTAAAGAAGTTGAATTCTCCATTTCCACCCAGACCTTCTATCCTAAAGATTCGCATCAGCTTTCGGTTTACCTTATCGAAATGACCCAGGGTGTGGAGATAAGTTTTGTTTACGGCGAAATTCTGAAAAATGTGGAAGCAGTACCGATCTTCTCCGGACGCAGTAAATTCCCGCAGATAAAAGAAAATAAAGGAAGTATCACTATTTCTTCTCAACCGGATGAATGGATATTTCCCACCAGCGGCGTGGTGTTTGTGTATTGATATGAAGCAATCTTTTAATGATCCACACCCAGATATTCTTTATAAATATAGAGACTGGAATAATCCAAACCATAAGAGAATTATTACTGATTTAAAAATATTTTTTCCAAGTTGTAAAAATCTAAACGATCCATTTGATTGTAAAATTCCAATTTTTGTCAGAAACATTAGGGGGAAAAAGCAAAAAATAAAAACAGTAATATCTAAATATGTTCAAAAAGATTATTCGTATCTTACAAGAAAACAAAGAAGAGAAAAAGAAAGGGAAATTTACAAAGAAAAGAACTTTAGTAATTATCTATTACAGAAAAAACTCCAATATGACATTATTGATAGAAAATTTGGGATATTTTCATTATCAGCTGATCCAAAAAATCAAAAATTATGGTCACTTTACGCAGATTCCCATAAGGGTATTTGTATAGGTTTTGATATTGAGATTATATTTAAACTTGAAGATATAAAAAATAAATTAAAAAAAGTAGCAAACTTATTTCAAATAAAAAAAGTTAATTACATAGCTGAATTCCCTAAATGGGAGCTACCTAATCAGGATAATTTATTAGAACAGATAATAACTAAATCGACTGATTGGGAATATGAACAAGAGTATAGATTAATTGCGCTAGATAAACCCAATTGGATATATAAAATTCCAAAAAATGCAATAAGGGAAATTATTTTTGGTTTAAAAACTTTAAAAAAAACAAGAACAGAGATAATGAAAGAAATAAATAAAAACAATATTAACATTAAATTCTATGAAATAATTCAGAAACCAGATAATTTTGAGCTTTCTTGTAAAGAAATCAATAAAGATTAGATATTCAAAAGGAAATGAGAAAGATAAGGAATTTGATATTTTCTCTCGGATTCATTTTGATGTTAATCATCGTAACTTTATCGTCTGGAAAGATGGAGATGATTTATATAAACGACTTCTGGACAGAATAAAATCTACAATCCCTTAATTTATTTATTGATATTAACTTACCCATCGTAACCCTGATGAAATCGAAGACCTTTGCAATAGTTGTAAAAAATTAGAATTAGATATTATCTTTATAATAAAAAAATTGCTGACAAACCAAAGCTTGTCAGCAATCTCAAGTAATTACAAAGTTATTTTTATTCTTATCTTTAGAATTCTATCAGTTTTTCTTTCCGATCTCTATTCCACGTTTAATTGCTTTCAGGTTCCCTTCCAGAAGAGCAGGATTTTTCTTTTGCAGGAACGTTGTAAGATCGGCTTCTATAGTTTCGTATTTTACCAGTCCGGTTTTTCCTATAATAATTCCAATAGCAACCATATTCAGCACTTTCTCTGTTCCGATCTCTTTTGCAATAGACAACATTGGAGCATAAATGCAGGTTATATCATTTCTATCGATTTTATTGGGACACATATTTTCATTTGCAATCATCAAGCCGCCGGGTTTGATACTCGGTCCGAATTTATCTATTGAAGGCTGATTTAGTGCAACCAATATATCAGGATATGAAACTAATGGAGAGGCGATAGGTTTTTCTGAGATCACAGTAGAAACATTTGCAGTTCCACCACGCATTTCCGGTCCGTATGAAGGAAGCCATGAAACGTTCAAACCTTCTTTCATCCCTGCTTTTGCCAGGAATTTTCCAACTGTAAGAGCGCCTTGTCCTCCAAATCCAGAGCAGATAAGTTCAGTTTTCATTATTCACCTCCATTCAAAGATTTATCACGGAAATTCTTCACAGGAAAGAACGGGAACATGTTCTCTCTTGCCCAGTCACGTGCTTTGATCGGATCGATTCCCCAGTTTGTGGGGCAGGTTGAAACAAATTCTACAAATGTAAAACCGCGATTTTCCTTATTAAATTGAAGAGCTTTCTTTACCACTTTTTTTGCTTTGATGATCTCTTTTGGAGAAAGAAGAGAAACACGTTCAATAAAATACGGTGCTTTTAATGAAGAGAGCATCTCGCAGGCTGTGATGGGATAGCCAATATCTTTTTCATCTCTTCCATACGGAGAAGTCGAAGTTTTCATACCCGGAAGTGTGGTCGGAGCCATCTGTCCACCTGTCATCCCGTAAATCGCATTATTAACGAAGAACACACTGAAGTGCTCTCCCCTGTTTGCAGCATGAATGATCTCAGCTGTTCCGATCGCTGCCAGGTCTCCATCTCCCTGATATGTGAAAACATGCATATCCGGGCGTGCTCTTTTCATTCCCGATGCCAGAGC
>JAUVLE010000071.1 GCA_030595905.1 Candidatus Cloacimonadota bacterium
GGTTTTGCACCACTTGATGGCAATGAGATCGATTATTACAAGTTTCATGAGGGTTTTTCCATTACCAGTAACCCGAAATACGTTTTTGAAAATGTAAAGATCACAACAATAAAAGAAATAGATTACGAAAATAATACAGTAGAATTACAGGCAAAAATCGGTAATATAGAACTTGATCAACCTGTTTATATTTCTATAGAGTGTTTTGAAAAAAATAATTTCAAAGCTATATTCAGGAAATTACTGCGTACTAAAAGTAAAGAAACCTTAAGCAATACGGATAGAACAGAAAGTGCAGGATTAATCCCCGAAATCGTTATCGAGCTGCCAAAGATCGCTCAAACAAAAGCAATTCGAAAATTCATGGGAAACAAAGCCGGAAGATTGAGCCTGGACGGAAATCAGAAACTCACTTTTTCCGGTAGCAGCACAGAAAGAAATGAACCGGGCGATGAAAATGATCAGAAAAGAAATTTTGACCTCGAAATGAAACAGGACCTGAATCTGAGATTAAGAGGAACTATAGGTGAGAAGATACATGTAAACGTGAATCATCATTCTTCATCCGATGATGACGTAATGCCTACCCCTACCGAGATAAATATAAATTATGAAGGTTGTGAAGACGAGGTTATTAAAAGTATAGACGGGGGAAATATTTCTCTGTCTTTAAGCGGTTCAAAACTCTTTAGCTATAGTGTTTCTTCCGAAGGTCTATTTGGAATTAAAACCGAGTTGGAAGCCGGTAACCTAAAGATTTCAACAATACTGGGAAAAGACGAAGCAAAAAAAAGCACTCAAAAATATAAAGGTAGTACCCAGGCAGATTCTGTTGAAATCGGAAGTAAGGATTTCGTAAATAGAACTCACTATTTTATCGATCAGCCCGATATTATGTTTCAATTGTATGGTGATGATGGACTGAACGGATATGAAAATAATGCACTTGTACTATCATCGGATGGTTCATGGACAATAACTTATGAAGGCTCAAATAGGCTTCCTGACCCGGCTTATGATTTCACTCTTTACGTTGACGATCACTATGCCAGTACCGATGGTGTTACCACTATTGCCGGCAATGAAGATGGCAACCCGGATGTTGAATATGCTTTTGATATCTTAACCCAAGGTACGGATTATGCTGTCGATTACCAAACAGGATTGATCACGCTTTTCAATACGGTTGATAAGAGATATTCAATTGGTATAACCTATACACGGATGGATGGCACCGTAATTGGAGAAGATTCATCTTCGCCCGTCCAGGTTAAACTCATCAGGATAAGCAACCAGGAAATTACAGATACGGATTACTGGAATCTTCAGGCAAGGAATATTTACAGCCTTCAAATGCAGAATATCAAGAACGAAGGTTTTGATCTGAATATTTACAGCCTGAATGAAGATTACACTCCGAACTATAATATTCCATCATCTTTAAATGCCGGAAGTATGACATTTAATGAATATCTGCGACTTGATACTAATGGCGATGGTGTTATTAACGGGGATGATAAGCCTATCCATCTTGATTCTGGTTTTATTGTCTTTCCATTTCTGCGTCCATTCGAATCTCTTGGAGATAGTTTGATTTACGCTGAAGAAGACATTGGCTATGACGAATTCGAGAATTATATCTTCGTTAAAGGAAAGATCGGCAGGGAACAAATATCTCTGAATCAAATGAATATTTTACCCGGCAGTGTTGTCGTAAAGATCGGTCCTAATAATGAAAAACTCACTGAAAACGTTGACTATATCGTAGATTATGATTTTGGAATGATCACCTTCCTCACGGCAAGGGCAAAAGATTCTAATGTAGAGATTGACATCAGCTATCAATTTAAACCGCTTTTTTCTGTCGAAAGTAAAACTGTCATGGGGCTTCGTGCCGATATGAAATTTAATGATAATATAAAACTTGGTGGAACGTTCATCTATCAATCGGAAAAGGTAAAAGAAGATCGTCCAAAAATAGGGAATGAAAACCGCAGCATTATCCTTGCAGATATCGATGGGGAAATAAAATACGATATTCCTTTTATTACCGGGTTCATAGATTTTATACCTCTCATAAAAACCGATGAAGACTCAAGGATAACACTTACAGGCGAAGTTGCGATGAGTTTACCGCGTATCTATGGGAATCCCGACCAGAAAGATATCAAGGAAGCATATATCGATGATATGGAATCTATAATGGATTCATACCCGCTGGGTGTGGGAAGGGTTTCATGGAATCCAGCCAGCCGTCCTGCTGAATTTCCAAATGGTAATTTTGTAAATTTTGGAAAAGCTAAAATAAATTATTATAACCCCCAGGATATCTATGCCAGGGAAGTTTATGATCCGGAATCTCTCACAGAAAAAGAAGAACGGGAAAAAGTCTCCGTTCTTGCCTGCAAAATTAAACCACAAAACCTTGGAATGCCTGGAATGGAGATGAAACACTGGGCAGGATTATTGAAATATATAGGAAATAATATAGATTTTTCAAATAAAAAATATATCGAATTCCTGGTTAAAGTGGATACCCTGAATCACAATCAACCACTTAAACCCGTGGTTATGCATCTCGATCTTGGAGATATAAACGAGAATTTCTATACTTTTACAGACGTGGAAGGTGTGGGTGTTCTGGATTGGGAAGATGGCAAGAATGGCGGTGATCGAGATGGTATCCTGGATTATGTGGAAGATATAGGATTGGATGGCATCCCGAATGGTGAACCGGGAGATGATCCTGACGATGATTATGATAATAATAAAATTACTGTTAATGGTGAAGAAGAATATCCCAACATAAACGGTACGGAAGATAACGGAGAACTAGATAGCGAAGACCTCGATGATAACGGACAATTAAATACGGAAGATGTTTATTTTGAATATACGGTTACCCTGGATGAAGAAGACGATTTTTTTGTCAGTCAGTATAAAGGCTGGAAATTATTTCGAATACCTGTTCACGATCCGAATAACTACCGCATTATCTCGAATGAATCAAATGTAATCCCGGATATAAAAAAAATATGCTATGCCCGAATGTGGTTTGAAGTCGAGGATAGCACACGCATCAAACTGGTCACGCTCGACCTTGTGGGAAATAAATGGGAAGAAGGGTTTATAAAAGATAATGAAGATAACATCATTATTTCCGAAGAAGAAACAATGAAAGTGGGAATTATAGATAACCAGAAAGATATGCATTATACTCCTGCACCTTATACTGTGATAAAAAAAATGGGAGAAGAAACACTTGAACAATCTCTGACTGTAGATTATACAAACATGAAAAAAGATCATTATGGACTTGTAAGTCAGGAATTATACGATCCTATTAATATGCTTGGATATGATAAGATCAGATTCTGGGTTTATACGGAAAAGGCACAAAATACTGCATCTCGAAATGATCCCGATTCATTGATAATCCGCCTGGGTTCGGACTCGTTAAATTACTATGAAATACGCCGTCCGTTTTATTCGCAGGAATATCTTACAGAAATGGATAGAGATAGCTGGGAAGATATCGAAATAAAATTCTCCGATATTACATACCTGAAAGCACTAAATGATAATGAAGATGTATCCTATGTAAAAAATGAGAATAAATACAGCAAGGTGGGGAAACCATATCTTAACAACATCAAAGAAATGTCGCTTGGTATGAAAGCTTCTAAAGAGTTTTCCGGCAGGCTGTATTTCGATGATATCAGGGTGGCAGACCCGTATGAAGAAATAGGTTTTGCTTCCTGTGCTTCATTAAGCACGATCTTTGCTGATTTTTCTACTTTAAATATAGACCTGGATTGGAATACGGAAAATTTCCAGTCTTCGGCTGCAAGAAGAACATCTTCTTCATATCTCGAAAAAACCGATTTTACTGTTATTAATAAATATTTCCTGAATAAATTTTTTCCTGCAGAATGGGGGCTAAGTTTACCGCTTACACTAAGAAGAAGTCAATCGCTGGGTATTCCTCGATTCAAATCAAATTCCGATGTATTGCGTGACAACCTGGAACCAGAAGAGAAAAAAAGAGAAAAAAATAAATCTTTAACTTACAGGGCAGATTTCTCTTTCAGTCAGAATAAAACTCCACAAAGTAAAATTTTGGAATATATGATAAAAAATACATCGATTAATTCATCTATTGAACAGAAAAAATCTTTATCTTCAACAATTGCAGATACAACTCTTTCCTATATGGTTAAACACACCTATAAATTAACTATTCCAAAAGAAAAGATCGGGATCAGATTACTATCGAATTATAGTTTTTACTTCTTCCCGAATTCTTTCAATAATTATCTCACATACAATGAAATGATCCCCAATAAATGGCGATGGGATACAACTCTTGATTCTATCCCGCAATGGGTAGTTCAGAGCAATACTCAGAAAACAAGAACGTTCAATACAGATTCACAGGTAGGATATGATATCTTCAGCGATATTTCCACTTCCTATAAACTTATAACCAAAAGAGATTTGATGCTGGAAAATTTCTGGGAAGGTTATAATATTGGAGAGGAAAAGGAAAGAACACAGGCAATAAACTTCGATTATACACCGCAGTACCTGGATAAAATATTTTCATATTCTGTTGATGCATCTGTAAATTATAGTGAAAATCACATAAAATCCGGAGTGGAAGACAGCCTTTATTATAAAGGAAATGTAACTAGAAATATAGGTGGTGATTTTACCTTGAAAAATCAGAATATGCTTCGCAGCTTTGCAAATTGGCTGGATACGAAATTCACAAAGAAACCCGCAGAAAAACCTGAGGGATCGGAAGAAGAATCTGAAGAACAACCCGGGAAAGAAAAGAAGGAAGAAGAAGGAAAACTTCCGGAAGAGGAAGATAAATTGCAGGGAGAAATTATTCCCGATTTTGAGAATCTTGGAGAAGATGAAAAAGCCAGATTTGAAAAAGAATTGGAAGACAAAGAACAGGAAGAAGGAAAACAAGGAAAAGAATATAACGAGGGAATGTCAGATCCGGAACAGAAAACGGGATCAACAGTAACAAGATCGAATATTTTTGCAAGTATTGTGGGCTATATAAGCCGGATAGAAAATATAAAAGTTAATTACGACAACACATACAAAACAACTTATGATGAACGGGGAAAAAGACCGGAATTTCTTTACCAGCTTGGTTTACCGCATATTCTTGACGAAGAAGGAGACGATAAAGAAATTCTATCAAAAACGATTAATGACAAATATTCAACTTCATTTGGATTTCCTGTATTAAACTTTCTTCGCACTACGTTCGGATATTCAAAAGATATTAAAAGAACATACGGAGACTATAGCAGTATTCAAATAACAACTACATTTCCCAACGTCAGTGTTACATTAACCGAATTGGAAAAATTGATCAGAGTAGAAAAACTTCTTACAAGTTCACGATTGAGCAGTAGTTATGTTTATTCAGAGACCATTAATGGGGAAATCGACTTTGTAGATCCGGATTCCGAACAAAAAAGAATGACTCTGTCTCCTTTGATCTCCTGGAATGGGAACTGGAAAAGCAATATAACCAGCAGCATTTCTATTAGTTATTCAGATACAAAAAATATTACTCATCACAATACTTACGATATTACAACCCATGCTGTAGTCCAATCTCTCACAGGTTCTTTGTCATGGACTTTTGCTTCAGCAAGAGGATTGAAGATACTATTCTTTAAAAGAACCAAATTAAAAAATGAACTTACAACAGATATCGGATTTAATATGGAAAAAAGCCGTTCTACAAGAAAAGGGGAAACAGAAACAAATATAGAAATAAATAAGTTTAATTACTCTATAATTCCCGGAGCGTCCTATAAATTTAGTAGAAACATAAGTGCAGGTTTGTCCAGTAAATACGATAATAATCATGATAAAAAAAGAGGTACAAAGGTAAAAACATTTACTCTTAGTTTCTGGATCGATATATTGTTTTAATTAGTTGATCTGATATCCTTCAAAGCCACAAAATTCGATCAGTTTCACAGGAACTTTAAATACTTTCTCTATCTTTTTCTTGACATCGACTTGAATTAATTTAATTTCAGAAATTAATTAAGGAGAACCAGATGGTTAGTAAAGCCCAGAAGTTAAGATTAGGAATTTTTATTGTTGTTATTTCTGTTGTATTGATAATTTTTCTGGTTTTGGTTGCCGGCAGCAAAATCATGCAAAAGCGTGATACATATTATATAAAATATGAACATGTATCTGTTACAGGATTGCAGATCGGCGGACCTGTGAAATATCATGGAATTAACATCGGCAGAGTAGAAGATATAAAGATCGATCAAGAAAATGTTGCAAACATCATTGTTGTTATCAGTGTGAAATCCGGAACGCCACTGAAAGAAGATATCAAAGCATCTCTGATCCCGATAGGAATTACCGGACTGCTGCAGGTGGAATTAACAGGTGGATCAAATGAAGCGGAATTTATCAAGCCAAAAACTTATATCACCGCAGGAGTCTCTACTTTTGACAGTATCTCGGGCAAAGCCGAGGTTTTAACAAAAAAAATGGAAATTCTTCTAAACAATCTGGGAGAGATCACTAATGAAGAAAACCAACTGAAGCTGAGCAACATACTCTCTAATGTAGATTCCATTATAAATAAAAATCAACAGCAAGCATCGGATATTGTTTCCAATCTGGATAGATCTATGGCAGAACTGGCTGAAATTATAAAAGAATTGAATGCTATTCTGCGAACAGGAAAAGTGCAGAATGTTATATCCAATGCAGAAAGAATATCCGGCGATATTGCAGAAGCAGACATCAAGACTCTATTGAACGAACTTGATAAAACAATAAAAAAAACGAATGTAACACTTGCTCACATCGATGCAACGCACATGGAAAGCAGACAGGATATTATCGATACGATCGAGATTTTAAAGGAAACCCTCGAATATTTGAATGAATTCTCCAGGCAGATAAGTGAAGACCCTTCGCTTTTGTTGAGAGCAAAGAAAAGACAATAAGGAAGAGATATGAAAAAATATATAAGAATTTTTTGTCTATTACTATCAGTTGTTTTTTTCAGTTGTTCCGCAGGGGAACTTGTTTCTCCTAATTATTATGTTCTCGAATATTACAGTCATTCCGAACAAGAAATACTGCGCCAGGAAACACCTATCGATATTTCGGTATTTGTCCTTGATACGAAGATCCCGAAAACTTATGGGAAGAACCAGATCGTTGTCAGGCACTTCGGACCGCGTATCACCTATTCGGACTATGATCTGTGGGGAGTTAAACTTTCAAAGATCATCCCTGACCTGATAACAAAAAGAATAAATAATTACAATCTTTTTAAATCGGCTCAGAGAGAGTATTTGGTAGCTCGTCCCGAGTATGAGATCAGTACAAATATTAATAATATTGAACTATATAAATCCGAAACTATTCATCAAGCCCGTTTGAATATGGATTTTAAATTGAGAAAAAGCGGAGAGCAAACCAGCATAGTTGAATATTCAGTGAATACCGAAAAAGTTCTTTTGGCAGAAGATGTAGATACTTTCGTACAAACGATAAATGATATGATCCTGGAACAAACCGATAATTTTGTAAAAAAGATTATCTTACATTTTGCTTTGGGAAAAGATGCGGATATTCCGGCTATAAAATTAGCTGAGGGAGTGGATACGTCGATGCTGGAAATCATCGATGAAGATATTGCCGGAGAAGGAAAAGGGCTTCTTCTATTGCCGGCAATCACGAGAACAGAAAACGAACCTCATTTCAAGATAATAGATAAATACGGATATGAACAATTTGGCAAGATGGGAGCAGCAATTCCTCTTCTGGAAGGGATATACAGTATTAAATATGGTTCTGGAAAAGCAAATCAACTGATGAAACAGGATAATATCAATGTTGTACCCAGGTATAAAACTATTATCGAGCCCGATTGGGGATGCCTGATAGTTGATATCATGGATGAAAAACGAAACTTTTCAAAAGTAAGATATGAAGTGTTCGATCTGGAAAATGGTGAAAGTTTCGGTAGTGAATTCCCGGCTGAAGAAGAGGTAGGAGAGCAGGAAAAGGTCTGGGTTCTAAAACCAGGCATTTACAAAATTACAGTTAATAGTGAACCCTTTAATACTTATCGAGATTTCACTACAGTTTTTGTGGAAAAAGGTAAAGTACAGATGTTAACGATCGTGATGAAAACCGATGAGGAAGATAATCCCACCAATATGGCTGGAGCCGGTGTTTTGGAAGAAAGCTTCCTGGAAGCATCATTGGCAAACCTTAAATTTTCCAGTGCTATTCACGGCAATGTGAACATTAACAGCAACAACGAAGTAGATAAAGATAATCCGGAAACAACGATCACCCTTAATAACCAATTGGAAAATCACCTGATCTACGATAAAGATCCTCTTCATTACACCATGAAGAACCTGATGGAAGTAGGTATATCTAAAACCACCGATACCGATTTCCGGTTAGCCGCAGATGAATTTGACCTGAAAAATACATTGATCTATTATTTTATTAAAGATGTTGGTTTTTACAGCCGTTTCGATGTTCACTCCCATTTCTTTCCTGAAAAATCTTACAGTTCAGAAAAATTCTATTACACAAAAATAGATGAGGATAATATTGCGGCAGATTCTGTTTTTGCAGATGAAATAGAGATTAAATCCTCACTCTTCCCGCTGGTTCTGAAAGAAGGGATCGGTATAAATTACAGGATATTGAATTTTTCCAGAGCCAATCTGAGCTTGAGAGCAGGTTTCGGCATCAGGCAGGATGTCAATAATGATGTTTATCAACTTGCAAGTGAAAATACTTGGACAGATTCTTTAGGAATAGAACATAAAACCTATAATGAAATAGAATCTGAAAGTACAACCGGTACAGAAGTCTCAGTGGTAGGAAATTTTCAGCTTCCCTTTAATCTGACCTACAGCACGAATGCCGACTTCCTGTTCCCCTTCAGTAAAGATGATGATTATACGATGGAATGGGAAAATGTGATCAATCTGAAACTATTCAAATATATTTCATTGGATTATAAATTGAAGCTTGAGAACAAAATTCAGGAAGGTGATGAATACATTGTAAAAAAACACAGCCTTTTTCTCAGGGTCACATATTTTCTTAAATAAAAAAAATGGAACTCAAAGATAAAACGCTTACTTTAGAAGGGGAATTAACCAAATTTACCGTTACAGCCTTATTACAGGAGTTTTCTCAGTACAAAAGTAAGGTGATCAGCAAGATAGATATGAAGAAAGTAACTTTTGTCGATAGTGCCGGCATTGCTTTCCTTGATGAAATCTATTTATCTTTGGAAAGATATTCTCCGGTGCTGATAAACATGAACAACGAAATCGATAATGCTTTTAAGACTTTTTCTTCTCTTGACATTGAAAAAATTACGATAAAAAAAACTATTAGCATTTTCGAGTTTATTGGAAATGGCTTTTATAATTGGAAAAATTCTTCAAAAAATGCAATATATCTTTTAGCGGATATCTTCTATTGGTCTTTCGTGGGTATCTTCAATAAAAAGGGACAGCGTAAAGGTTCGATAATCCAGCAAAGTTTACTTATCGGTGTGGATGCGCTCGGTATCATTAGCTTATTGTCGTTCATTCTGGGATTAATAATAGCTTTGCAATCTGCAGCTCAACTCCGCCAGTTTGGTGCAAATATTTTCGTGGCAGACCTGATGGCAATTTCTATGGTTACCGAGATGGGACCAATGCTTACAGCGATTATTCTGGCCGGAAGAAGTGGTTCATCCATAGCTTCCGAGATAGCTACAATGCAAGTTACCGAAGAGATAGACGCTCTCAAAATGATGGCGATAAATCCTATCCGTTATGTTGTGGTACCCAAATTTCATGCTATCACGATCTGCATTCCGCTTCTTGTAACTGCTTCCACGGTCATCGGAATATTCGGTGGATTGATAGTAGCCGTCACATATCTCGATTTAAGTGCAATCGCATATTTCAATAGAGTTATCGAAGTCCTGATATTGAAAGATGTACTGGTTGGTCTGGGAAAAAGTTATTTTTTTGCCTGGGTGATAGTTGTCATAGGAAGTTATTATGGCTTCAATGTAAAAGGCGGAGCAGAAGGAGTTGGTAAAGTTACCACTCAATCTGTTGTTACTTCAATTTTCTGGGTTATAATTCTGGATGCTATTAATAGTTTGATATTCTATTTTGAAGTATGAAGAAACCAATAATATCAGTCAAAAACCTTGTGGCAAAATACGGTGATAAAATCGTTTTGGATGGTATTTCCGTCGATATTTATCCTCAGGAAATAACCGTTATTCTCGGCGGAAGCGGTTGTGGGAAAACAACCCTGATAAAAAATATCCTTCGGCTTTTTGAACCTTATTCCGGTTCGGTGAAAATATTCGGAAAAGAGGTAACCGAAATGGACGAAGCGGAATATTATGAAATACTCGGTAAGATCGGAATGCTGTTCCAAAACGGTGCTCTTCTTAATTCGATCAGTATTTTTGATAATATATCTATTCCGCTTGAACAGCATACGAATCTATCTGCTCAAATAATTGAAAAGATGATACGCGTTAAACTGAATCTTGTTAATCTTGGGAAATCCGGTAGTTTATTTCCGGCTGAACTTTCCGGAGGGATGAAAAAGAGAGCTGCCCTGGCCAGGGCGATAGCATTAGACCCCGTCATACTGGTTTGTGATGAACCTTCTGCCGGATTGGATCCGCTTACGAGTGCGTCTCTCGATGATCTGATAAAAAAGTTGAAAGAACTTCTTAAAATGACTATGGTGATCGTTACTCATGAACTTGCCAGCATCCATAGAATTGCAGATAGAATAATATTCATCGATGACGGGAAGATCCTTTTCACAGGAACATTGAAAGAAGCAAAAATGTCGAAAGTAAACGAAGTTGAAACCTTTTTCAGAGTTGGGAAATTTGATTAATGGTCTTACGAAAGCCAAAATTTTTATTAGATGAAAACCTGAACCGTCTTGCTAAATGGCTGCGTTTACTTGATTATGACGCTGCAGTGTATAAAAGCATTAGTTTTCATAATGCAATAAGAGTGGCAAACAGGGAACGCAGAATTTTTCTTACTCGAGACAGAAACCTGGCAGGTTCAAATCTGATATTTTCGAGGAGACTTATCATGTCGGTCGATCATCGTGATCAATTAAAAGAACTGAACGATATTGTAACCGTAAAAGAGGAATATCTTTTCTCCAGATGTATTTTGTGTAATAAGAGATTATTTAATATTCCAAAGAAGAAAATAAAAGAATTGATACCTGAATTTGTCTATGAAAGTTTTGATGAATTCAAGCTCTGTAGAAAATGCGGCAGGATTTTCTGGAAGGGTTCACATTACAAAGCTATGAAAGAAGAACTTAAGAATTTATTGACAATTTGATTTCAAAAAAATAATAGTTCTTTATGTTATTAAATAGTAATAAAAAAATTCTTGGAGGTTAAAATTGAAAAAGAAAGTAACTATTTTCATTGCTATTGTTTTTGTAATTATTAATTGTTTTGCACAGGGAGCTTCCGAAGAATTATCAGCAGAAAAGAAAGAAAAAATCAAATTGGAAGAACCTACTAATCTTTCCGCAAATGCAATAAACGATCAATATATTTCTCTTAAATGGGAAGATAATTGTAATATTGAAAAAGGATACAAAATAGAACGAAAATGCGGCGGTGAAGGCTATAAGGTTATTGCCACATTAGAGAAGAATTCAACATCATACGTTGATGAAGGACTTTCTTTTGGCGAAAAATATACGTATAGAGTATTTTGCTTTCTTGGTGACACTAACTCGGGTTATTCAAAAAAAGTAACCATCTATACGGTTTTTCCTGGTCCAAGAGAATTCACCGTAGGCGTGATCAACGATCAGTCTGTAAAACTTACCTGGGTTGACGATTGCAGCTTCGAGGAAGGTTTCATTATTGAAAGAGCAGATCAAAAAGGTGAGTTCACGGAAATAGCAAGAACTTCTTCAAACATTCTACATTACAGGGATGAAGGTCTTTCGGCCGGAGCGAAATATACCTATAGAATTTGCGCATTCACCTTGCTGAATAAATCGAAATATTCAAATAAAGTAACGGTCACAACAGAGTTTCCATGTCCTGCCGATCTTTCTACAAAAGCAATCGATGATCAATCTGTAAGGCTTACATGGAAAGATATGAGTGATTTCGAACAGGGGTTCAGGATCGAGCGAAAAGAAGATGAAGGGAAATATTCACAAATAGCAGAAGTAACACCTAACGTAACATATTATATCGATTCCGGCCTGATTATTGGTAAGATTTATTTCTACAGGGTCAAGGCTTTTTCACCTATAAATGAATCGGATTATTCGAACGAAGTATCAACCGGAACGGAATTCCCTGCTCCACAGAATTTAAGTGCAACTCTTATTGATGATCAATCTGTAACGATTTACTGGGAAGATAAAAATACATTTGTAGAAAGTTATAAGCTGGAACGAAAAGAAGAAGAAGGCGAATTTGAATTTATAACAGAATTAGATAAACACAAAAGATCATTCATCGATAAAGGATTAACTCTGGGTGTTCCTTACACATACCGGATAAAAGCTCTATCTGCCTTAAACGAGTCCGCTTATTCAAGTGAAATTACTGACAAAACTATTTTTCCCGGACCGGATAATCT
>JAUVLE010000165.1 GCA_030595905.1 Candidatus Cloacimonadota bacterium
AATAGTTCATCTTGGCTCCTTTTAATTTATTGTCCCGTAAGACATTAAGACATTTATTTGTCGGTTAGGAGGTAGTCAAGATGTTTTTGAGGAATATAACTTATTTTATATTAATAAGTTATGAAATGTGAAAAAGGCTTAGAACATATTAAAGTTTGGGAGGGAAAATGAAATACTGTATACCATTTATTATAATAATATTATTCACATCGCTTTTTTCTCAATTCAATCAGCCGGTTCAGGTCAACGAGGATCTGGATGATGTTTTCTACCGTGGCAATCGTGCCTGCAAAGTGATTGACGATGAAGTTTTCATGACGTTTGTGGAAACCTATTTTGAGAATATTTATTTTGCTCATTCACAAAATGGAGAGGATTTTACCTACACGCTGGTTGATGCAGGCATTCCTCATTATTTTGATCTAAGGAATAATATTCAACCCTGCCTGGAAGTTCTGCCAACAGGTGAAATAGTGATCTTCTATTTGAAGGAAAGTTATGAAGATTATATTACAGCTTTATATAAAGCAATTTCCAATGATGGAGGACAGACGTTTGTCTGTGACAGCCTGCTAAGTGATATATCATGTTTCTCTTCTACAACTGTGGATGACAAAATATATCTAAGTTATCAACAGGGATCTTCTGTAGCTTTAACTAATTATCAGTATTTTACAGATATTGAAAAATCAGAGAATGCGGATGGTGGAGCTGTTGCTGCTATGGTTACTTTTTGGGGACCGGACGTACTATATGGACCTGTTCATTCCAATGACGATATCTGGATACGACAAGGTGGTGGTGGGAATAATAACGGCTGGCCTACGTTCCATGAAATGGTTACTACTGCAAAATTATTAAGAAAATTTCCCGGTGGTGAACACCTGGAAGAAACCGGAGCACCTATGTCTGATATATTTCTTGGTGGCTGGGCAGAAGGAGAAGACGGAGATGGTATTGATCCCATTATCTATAATCCATCTGCCAATCTCATCCGTGAAAATGGAATGTGGATTGGTGATGAGAATGCTGATATTGTTTACGTGAAAATAAACGGTAACTCCTTTGAATATATGATGGGGGCCATTATTTTATCAGATATAGAAACCTTTGATGTATATAGCTGGTTCCCGCATAATGAGAATGCAGTTGAAACTGTTATAAATGCCGGTGGTAACTGGTTCGAAGATTCCAACCTTATCTATACTAATCATATTTCTGTTTATGATATTGTGTGGACATACGGAGGTACAATTGCTTTTAATAACATGTCGGTATTTGTTAACGATGCTCAGTTATGGATAGAAGGTGCGATTAGCGGTGCTGTAACTTTCGGGTGTTCCGATACAATTTACATTGTAGGAGATATTACTTACTCAAATACTATTCCCGGAGATCCACCTGACGATCCTGATAATCCGAATTTAACCGATTACTTTGGACTCGTTTCCGAAGAAAGGATCTATATAAAATACAAGCACCGTGACCCGTTTAACAATTATGAAATCCGTGATGATAACTGCAATAATGTAATGCTTTACGGAGCTTACGCTGCCATCGGCATAGGGGATACTCTGGTTTATGGTGATCTTGCCTGCCATTATGACGGCATATTCTCTTTTGAATACCAGCACCCGCACGGTTCCACACCCGATTTCTACGCTCCAAGTCCATATTACCCCCATAACGACACATTATATAAATATATCGATTTTCATAAATTCATCTTTCCCATTACTCCGAATATACCACCCAATATACAAGGTTTTGCATTACATGGAAATTTCCCGGTAGCACCTAATATGACCTGCGGTTTTCCTTATGAAGATCCCGGATATTTGAATAGTTACCCGAATAATAATCCTGCGGATTATGCAGTTCCTTACGGCACCGATTATCCATGGTACAATCCTGTGTGGCCTGAATCTTCCAATGATATTGTGTATGAACGGGGAACTATTACAACATTTGGTTCGATAGCGCAGAGAAGGCGTGGTTTTGTACACCGCTCGGGAAGCGATCCTTACAATCATCCCAATGATGAATGGGATCTGGAGAATTTTCATTATGATGGATATCACCCTTCAACCGGATATGGTAAGGATTATCATTATGATTCTCGTTTACTGGAAATTACACCACCTGATTATCCGGTTTCCAATATAAATTGTGAAGAGCCCAAAATCGTGATAACCGTATCGGAAGATGCCGGTTCAAGCTTTCAGCAGCAACAGGAATGGCAATTTGCAAATGGAATGGCACAACGTCTGCAAATAGCATCTCAAGATGATATTGTAGCTGTTGCATATCAGCAGTTTCCAACCTCTATATCTCTAAAATACTCTTTAGATAATGGCAATACATTTGCTGAATTTATATTAGACGATCTTCCAGTTCAATCTATGCAGGATCTTCAGGTATATGATGAAAATATATACATCTTCGTAAAAGGCAGCACGTCTGATTTTATTTATAAATTTGATCCGTACAATTCTAATTTGATAACTTTATTTGAATTCTACTCCGATACTCACCTTTCCAATTTTACCATTGGCAATGAAGGCGGTAAAGTATATGTAGCTATCGAAGAACCAATTACATATCCCGGTTCATTCAAGTTTCAATATTCATCCGCCGATCCGTATGTTCTCAGTGAAGAATACGTCTGGCAATCTCCATTTAATGTATATTATCCCACAGGATCCGTATTAGCAGTGAACTTCAATGTGCAGGATTCTGTGTTCGTAAGCTTTCTTAATGCTGCTAACTATAATCATGATTTTGGTGATCTGTATCTTGCCAAAGGCAGTCTGCCGGAATTTGTTGAAACAGACGAAAATGAAATAGTAAAATCCGTCTGCAGCTTGAATATCTATCCCAATCCGTTTAACCCTGAAACGACTATTTCGTTTAATATCTCTCGCAAAGACGCAAAGCACGCAAAGATAGAAATCTATAATCTCAAAGGGCAAAAAGTAAAGACTTTTTCAAATCTCCAAATCAACAAATCTCCAAATCAACAAGTTATTTGGAACGGAACAGATGAATCAGAAAAACCGGTGGGTTCAGGCATCTATTTCTGTCGTTTGAAAGTGAATGGAAAAAGTAAAGTCGTGAAAAAAATGGTGTTAGTAAAATAAATTCAGGAATGTCTATTAAGCTGAAGTGTCTTTTTCTGTTTGGTATATTGTTCTCGCAATTGTATTCCTTCAATTTCTTTTCTCCCGTTATCAGGCAGGAAAAGCTGAGTATATCGGAAGATGAATTAATACATAAACTAAAATATGACAGGATCATCATAAATTCCGAGAAAGTATTTCAAGACACTTCCCAACTTCTAAGAGTAAAAGATTATTTTATAAATTATCAAAAAGGTGAATTATCTTTTTCCAAACCGATTGGCAGCATCACCATCGAATATATGATATATCCACCGGAATTGCTGGAACGTTTTTATTATTATGAAGTTCAGGAATATTCCGACAGCACAGAAATAAAACTTTCCGCCCGCCGCAAAAAACAGTTTTATTCTGATGCGAATTTGAACATAACAGGAAGTAAAACCATCTCGATCTCATTTGCAAATAACGAAGATTTCAGTTTAGATCAATCCTTGTTTTTGAAAATAGATGGAGAATTAAGCGAAAATCTACAGATAGAAGCACAACTTTCTGATAGTCAGTCTCCGATAACACCCGAAGGAGATTCCAGGGAAATCAGTAATATGGACAAAGTATTTCTGCGGATTTATGGGAAAAACTATGAACTTGCTTTTGGCGATCTGGAAATGAAATTCGATAACACACGATTTATGGATTATTCAACACAATTTGAAGGATTAAAAGCCGGATGGTTCGGAAGGAATAAGTTCAGGGGAGCTTTGGCAATTTCCAAAGGAAAGAAAGCAACCATTAATTTCAACGGAATAGAAGCAAAGCAGGGACCATATTATCTCTCTACGGAAGAAGCGGAAAGTGTGCAGGTAATTTCCGGCTCGGAAGAAGTTTTCCTTAATGGCAGATCACTTCAGCGCGGAGATGATTATACGATCGATTATTCCGAAGGCAGCATCACTTTCAAAAACAAACACTTCATTTCTTCCACAAGTTATATTCAGGTCACATTCCAGTATTCGGATGAGAATTACCGGAAGAACCTCTATCTGTTTTCATCGGAAGTGAAGGTAACAGAAAACCTGAAGATAATAAATGGAATTATTGTTCAGAATGATGATAAGGAAAATCCTTTGCAGGAAACATTTTCGGAAGATGATATTAATGTGCTTAAAAATGCCGGAGATGAAACAGGCTGGGGCTGTGGTATCTTTGAAGTGGAAAATGGGTTATATGAATTTTCCGAAGAAGATTCCTGTTATTATTATGTTGGAAATGATACCACTGTTACGGGTCATTATAATATTCATTTTGAAGATGTCGGGATTGGAAATGGTGATTATGATTATGTAGAAGACGGTGATTATTATGAATATGCTGGTGAGGGAATAGGAAATTATCTTCCTATAAAAAAATTAATTTCACCGCAGAAAAGGTCAAACTACAATATGGCAGTGAATTATAAGGGAAATTGCTACCAGATCGATGCAGAAGGGTTATTCAGTTTCTACGATAAAAACAGTTTTTCCGAGCTTGATGATAATGATAATGATGGATTTGCAGCAGGTTTTGGGATCAATGTTTTCCCGGATTTCGATAATTTCGATCCTGATCTTACATTCCGGTATCGGAAGATCGGAGAGAACATCTCTACTTTTGCCGAATTGCACAATGCCCTCGATAATTATGAATTTATTCCACTGCCGGACACTTTAACAAGTGAAGAATTTTTGTATAAATTGGAGATGAATATTTTCGATATATATTCACCAACCGTTATTTACCGAAATAATACAGCCGGAAAAGTTGCTTCTCAGGATTATTTTTCGATAACATCTGATATTAAACAAATGAGGTTTTTTCCAGAAGTCAGTCATCGATATTTAAAATGGGAACAGGATGGGGAAGAAGCTGATTTTGCAGATTCGGATGTGGATCAGCATGATCTGAATATGAGCTATTCATTTCCAAATATTAAGGTGAGATTAGATCTTTTCGATAAAAATTTTGAGAATAAATATCAAAATACGCAGAATTCTGAAGAAAGATTAATGCAGCAAAAATATGAGATTTCTACATTAAAGACAAAAATAATATCTTCCAGGTTGTATTACAAAAAGGAAGTAGAAGAAAGAAACGATCATTTCCAGCAGCAGCTTGTTTCGGAATTTGATAAAGATTCGGAAACTATCGGATTAAACATGCTGTATAATTCCTTAAAGCATAGATTGAAGTTAGACTATTCTCATCGAATTGTGAAGGATAGTACAACCACAAGATATGACCTGGCAGAAATATTGGTCAGTAATTCTTTTTATAAAAATGCTGTTAACCTGATCATGAATTATTCAATGAAGAATGTCGAGTTCTTTCCAAAAATAAAAGAATTCCAATATGTTGGAGAAAACATGGGTTCTTATGATGTAGATTCTGTGTATGTGGGATTCAATGAAGGTGATTATGATTGGGAAGTAACAGAGATAGATTATCAACATCCGGAAATGTCGGTAGAAATTAACACAAATTTTACTCTTTACCTTTCTCCCGGAATGGTATCGAGTTCGTTCCTTAAAAAATTCCAGACCGAAACTAATTTGATGATATCAGAAAATTCTACTGAAAGTGATAAAGTTAAGATCTATCTTTTAATGCCGGAAATTCTGATGAAAAATGAAACCACGATCTATGGAAGGAATTCTTTTTATCAGACTGTCTGGTATGATATTATCAATAAAAAACTAACATCAAAAATTAAATATAAACAGGAAGAAACTCTCGATAACCGTTATAACGATCAAAGTGAAAGGAATTTTAAAAAAAGCAGGGAAGGAAACCTGCGGTTGACAGCGATAAAAAATACAATTATAGAATTTCTGTATGAAGACCGCTACGAAGAAGATTCCCGGTATGATTCACGATCTGATCTGAATTCTTTTGAACTGGATATCAGGAACAGGTTCAGTAATGATCTTATCTTGAAATCTTCTTTCCAATATTCCAGGGAAACAGGAGGTAAAAAAGATGATGAATCCGACGAGTATGAAATCAACGCTTACAAGGTTCTGGAAACCGTAACATTCTTTTTCAAAAGAAAATACAGACTATTCGGGAAATTCAGTTATAAAAAAAATGTAAGGACAGGTTCTTCTTTTTTAAGTTTTTTAGCTGACAAAAAAGAGGGGAATATTTTTAAGTGGAACATGAATCTGAATTATAAAGTCAGCAGGTATATTTCTGCAAACCTGGAATATTCAGGGGATAGCTATCCCCGGCAGGATGATGTTCATCAGTTGAGTATGGAAGTAAAAGCAGAATTTTAATCAAAAGAATTCCTCAATGCTTGCATTGGAGTTTCCATATTTTCTCCCCTGATTTAGGGGAGATGTCATTCGGTGAATGACAGAGGGGTTAAATATTGAAAATTCGTGTTTAAGCTTGCTTAAATAAAAAATACTCCTTGGCTTGCCACGGGGATAGTCAACTTTAAGAATTTTCT